>NZ_JBYVYK010000013.1:0-104364 GCF_058148405.1 Mycobacterium sp. DHQP2018-32-09
CCGCCGGTCGCGCCGCCCGCCGAGCTCCCGCCGCCCCCCGCCGAGCCGGCACCCGCGGCCCCGGTGGTCGATGCCGCCGCGCCGGCTCCCGCGGTGGCTCCCATGGCCGCACCCGAGGCGGCCGCATCCGCGGCAGCCGCACCGATCGTCGACGCCGCGGCGCTACTGCCCCCGCCCGTGCCCGTCGTACCGGCCGCCGCGGTCCCCCCGGTGCCGGTCGGCGGCATCCCGGCACCCGCGGGCATCCCGCTCGGCAGTGCGGTTCCCGACCTCGGGTTGTCGTTGCCCGCGACGCTGCCGATCCCCACCGACCTGGTATGCGAGGGCACCGCCTGGTCGGCCGAGAACACTGCCGCACCCGGGCACGCTGCCGGGTCGACCGTCGTCCGACGCGAGCACTGGTAGGCGCCGAGGGTCAGGCATGATGCGGCGGTGAGTCATTCGCCCTCGCTGGCCGACATCGTCGCCACCTTGCACCTCGACCGCCTCGACGACGATCGCTTCCGCGCCGAGCAGCTCGACAACCCGCAGCACCACATCGTCGGCGGGCACATCGGGGCGCAGGCGCTCATGGCCGCCGGCCTGACCGCCACGGGCCGGTCGCCGCACAGCGTGCACGTCTACTACATCCGGGCAGGCGATGCCCGCCGCCCGGTGGAGATGGAGGTGGATCGGCTCCGCGACGGCGGCACGCTGTCGACGCGCCAGGTGCGGGCCGTGCAGGACGGGCAGGTGCTGCTCGAGGCCCTCGCGTCGTTCAGTACCCCGCTCGGAGGTCCGGAGCATCATCTGCCGCTGCCCGACGTGCCGGATCCCGACTCGTTGCCGCCCTTCGCGGATCAGATGGCGCCGTTCGCCGACGAGGCCGGTGGCTACTGGGTGCGGCCGCAGCCGTTCGACCTGCGCTACGTCGACGCTCCGCCTCGCCTCACCACGTCGGTGGACGATCCGACGCCGCGCATCCGGTTGTGGTGGCGCCCAACCGAACCCGTGACCGACCCGGTGCTGGGCAGCTGCCTGCTCACGTACTTGTCCGGGACCACGATGCTCGAGACGGCGTTGGCCATGCGCCGCACCACCCAGGTGAGTTCGTTCAACGCGCTCATCGACCACGCCCTGTGGTTCCACCGGCCCGTCGACACCTCGGATTGGGTGCTCTCGGACCAGGTCTCGCCCAGCGGCGTCGACGGCCGCGGGCTGGCGACGTCCACCATGTACAACCGTGCGGGCCAACTGGTCTGCGTCGCCACGCAGGAGTTGTACTTCGGGCGGTCGTGACGGTGCGCGTCGAGCGGCGCGCGACGATCGAAATCCGTTGACGTGGCTGATGATTACCCGCAAGCGATGATGCGCGTCACGTCGGGCGGGTGGGTGCGGCGCCGGTCCACCGGCCTCGTCGCGGTTGGTTTCGTCACCACCGCCGGTGCGGGCCCGAGGCGCCCGGCTACCATCGGGCCACGACATCGTCGGCCATCCGGACGAATCGCACCCGTCATCGCGGGGTATGCGATTACTGTTCTGATGGCTCGGATACCGACACTTGGAGGGCATGAATGAGCGGCTACAAGACCGTCGTCGTAGGCACTGACGGGTCGGATTCGTCGCTGCGCGCCGTGGACCGCGCGGGTGCGCTCGCCGCCGCGGCCGGCGCCAAGCTGATCGTCACCACGGCCTACTTCCCGCAGAACGAGGATGCCCGCGCGGCCGACCTGCTCAAGGACGAGGGCTACAAGATGTCGGGCAACGCCCCCATCTACGCCATCCTGCGCGAGGCACGTGAGCGCGCCCACGCTGCGGGTGCCACCGACATCGAGGAGAAGGCCATCGTCGGCGCTCCGGTCGATGCACTCGTCGAACTCGCCGAGGACGTCAAGGCGGACCTGCTCGTCGTGGGCAACGTGGGCTTGAGCACCATCGCGGGCCGACTGCTCGGCTCGGTGCCCGCCAACGTCGCACGCCGGTCGAAGACCGACGTGCTGATCGTCCACACGTCCTAGCCGACGCGGCGGATCACCAGCCCATCGAGCCGGGCACGCCCTTGAAGGGCCCGGCGACCTTGCTGGTGATCCAGCCACCGTAGAAGCCGCCCGGTTGCGGTTGCACCGTCTCACCGTTCACGGTGCACCGGTCGACGTCGGCCGCCATCACGGCGATCGCATGCGCGATCGGCTCGAACCCCGGCGTCGGCCGGTGGTATGTCCACGCGGCGCGCTCGGCGACGCGATCGCCCGCCACCAGGTCGTAGTAATTGGCCTGACCTTTCCACTCGCACCAGGACGATCCGGTGGTCTCGCGCAGGGCGCCGTCGCGGAAGGCCGCCGCGGGCAGGTAGTAGGTCGGCGGATGGCTGGTCTCGAGGACGCGCCACGCGCGCTCGGTCGACGCGATCACCTCGCCGCCCAGCTCGACGGTGATGGAGCCGCGGAACTCCTCGAGGCGGGGTGGGCGCGGGTAGTCCCACACCGATTCCTGGTCGGGGCCGGGCCGGTCGGGAACGGGATGCGGTGCCACGGCGTCACCACCCCCGCTCGCGCCACTCGGCGAGATGGGGACGTTCGGCACCGAGGGTGGTGTCGTCGCCGTGGCCGGGGTAGACGACGGTGGAGTCCGGGAAGCGGTCGAACAGCTTGTGGGTGACGTCGCCCAGGAGTCGATCGAAGTCGCCGTCGCGCCACGTCTTGCCGACGCCACCGGGGAACAGGCAGTCGCCGGTGAACAGCTGCACGACGTCGCCGGTGGCCGGGCCGGTCAGCGCCAAGGCCACCGAACCCTCGGTGTGCCCCTGCAGGTGGATCACGTCGAAGCGCAGGTCGCCGATGGCGATCTGGTCACCGTCGGCGAGGATGCGCTGCGGTGTGACCGGCAGCGGGCCGGCATCCAGTTGGTGCGCCGCGGTGGTGACGCCGGTCGTGGCCACCACCTCCTCGAGGGCCATCCAGTGGTCCTGGTGTTGATGGGTCGTGACCAGCAGCACCAGTGTGGGGGCGTGTCGCGCGACGAGGTCCAGCAGGACGGGCGCGTCGTTGGCGGCGTCGATGAGTAGGGTCTCGCCGGTTCGGGAACACGTGACGAGGTAGGCGTTGTTGTCCATCGGGCCCACCGATGCCTTCACGATGGTCGCCCCAGGCAAGGTGCGCCGCGCGGCGGTGCCGCCGTCGACGTGGCCGGTGTAGTCGTCGGTGACGTTGGTCATGGTCG
Organism: Mycobacterium sp. DHQP2018-32-09; assembly: GCF_058148405.1. Taxonomy (NCBI): domain Bacteria; kingdom Bacillati; phylum Actinomycetota; class Actinomycetes; order Mycobacteriales; family Mycobacteriaceae; genus Mycobacterium; species Mycobacterium sp. DHQP2018-32-09. The sequence continues at coordinate 3,199 of NZ_JBYVYK010000013.1, forward strand.
CCACGGTACGCAGTGCCACGACCGGGGCGTGGCCGGAACGTGTCGGTGGGTCGGCCTACCATGACCGCGGACAGCTCTCCGCGGTGCGGAGAGCGGTATTTCGTCAGGAGAGAAATCAGTTGGCCGATCGCCTGATCGTCAAGGGAGCGCGCGAGCACAACCTGCGCGGCATCGATCTGGACCTGCCCAGGGACGCGATGATCGTGTTCACGGGGCTGTCCGGATCGGGCAAGTCGTCGTTGGCGTTCGACACCATCTTCGCCGAGGGGCAGCGCCGATACGTCGAGTCGCTGTCGGCGTACGCGCGCCAATTCCTCGGCCAGATGGACAAACCCGACGTCGACTTCATCGAGGGGCTCTCGCCCGCGGTGTCGATCGACCAGAAGTCCACCAACCGCAACCCGCGGTCCACGGTGGGCACCATCACCGAGGTGTACGACTACCTGCGTCTGCTGTACGCCCGCGCGGGCACCCCTCACTGCCCGGTGTGCGGCGAGCGCATCGCCAGGCAGACGCCGCAGCAGATCGTCGACCAGGTGCTGGCCATGGAGGAGGGCCTGCGCTTCCAGGTGCTCGCGCCGGTGGTGCGCACCCGCAAGGGTGAGTTCGTCGACCTGTTCGAGAAGCTCAACACGCAGGGTTACAGCCGCGTCCGCGTCGACGGCGTGGTGCATCCGCTCACCGATCCGCCGAAGCTGAAGAAGCAGGAGAAGCACGACATCGAGGTGGTCGTCGACCGCCTGAGCGTGAAGCCGTCCTCCAAGCAGCGGCTCACCGACTCCATCGAGACCGCGCTGGGCCTGGCCGACGGCATCGTCGTGCTGGAGTTCGTCGACCAGGACGAGGACGCCCCGCAGCGCGAGCAGCGGTTCTCCGAGAAGCTCGCGTGCCCCAACGGGCACCCGCTGGCGGTCGACGACCTGGAACCCCGGTCGTTCTCGTTCAACTCGCCCTACGGCGCCTGCCCGGAGTGCACCGGCCTCGGCATCCGCAAGGAGGTCGACCCCGACCTGGTGGTCCCGGATCCGGAGTTGACGCTGGCCGAGGGCGCCATCGCGCCCTGGTCCATCGGGCAGTCGGCCGAGTACTTCACCCGCATGCTGACCGGGCTGGGGGATGCGCTCGGCTTCGACGTCGACACCCCGTGGAACAAGCTGCCCGCGAAGGCGCGCAAGGCCATCCTCGAGGGCTGCGATCAGCAGGTGCACGTCCGCTACAAGAACCGCTACGGCCGCACGCGGTCGTACTACGCGGACTTCGAGGGCGTCATGGCGTTCCTGCAGCGCCGCATGGAGCAGACCGACTCCGAGCAGATGAAGGAGCGGTACGAGGGCTTCATGCGCGACGTGCCGTGCCCCGTCTGCGAGGGCACCCGGCTCAAGCCGGAGATCTTGGCCGTCACCATGGAGGCGGGTGAGTTCGGTCCGAAGTCGATCGCGCAGGTGACCGAACTGTCCATCGCGGACTGTTCGGCGTTCCTCAACGCGCTGACGCTGGGCCACCGCGAGGCGGCCATCGCCGGCCAGGTGCTCAAGGAGGTGCAGTCGCGGCTGGGCTTCCTGCTCGACGTGGGCCTGGACTACCTGTCGCTGGCGCGGGCCGCGGGCACGTTGTCCGGCGGTGAGGCGCAACGCATCCGGCTGGCCACGCAGATCGGTTCGGGTCTGGTGGGCGTGCTGTACGTGCTCGACGAGCCGTCCATCGGGTTGCACCAGCGCGACAACCGCCGGCTCATCGACACGCTGGTGCGGCTGCGCGACCTGGGCAACACGCTGATCGTCGTCGAGCACGACCTCGACACCATCGCCCACGCCGACTGGGTGGTCGACATCGGCCCGGCCGCCGGCGAACACGGCGGCCAGATCGTGCACAGCGGCACGTACAAGGACCTCCTCAAGAACAACCGGTCCATCACCGGTCGCTACCTGGCCGGCAAGGAGAGCATCGACGTGCCCGCGTTGCGCAGGCCGATCGATCGCAAGCGGCAGATCACCGTCGTCGGTGCCCGCGAGCACAACCTGAAGGGCATCGACGTCGCGTTCCCGCTGGGCGTGCTCACGTCGGTGACGGGCGTGTCGGGATCGGGCAAGTCGACGCTGGTCAACGACATCTTGGCCTCGGTACTGGCGAACAAGCTCAACGGTGCCCGCCAGGTTCCGGGCCGGCACACGAGGGTCAATGGGCTCGATCAGCTGGACAAGCTCGTCCGGGTGGACCAATCGCCCATCGGACGCACGCCGCGGTCGAACCCGGCGACCTACACCGGGGTGTTCGACAAGATCCGGACGCTGTTCGCGGCCACCACCGAGGCGAAGGTGCGTGGCTACCAGCCGGGTCGATTCTCGTTCAACGTCAAGGGCGGCCGCTGCGAGGCGTGCTCGGGTGACGGCACCATCAAGATCGAGATGAACTTCCTGCCCGACGTCTACGTGCCGTGCGAGGTGTGCCACGGTGCGCGGTACAACCGCGAGACGCTCGAGGTGCACTACAAGGGCAAGACCATCTCGGAGGTGCTCGACATGAGCATCGAGGAGGCCACGGAGTTCTTCGAGCCCATCAGCTCCATCCACCGGTATCTCAAGACGCTGGTCGACGTGGGACTCGGATACGTGCGGCTGGGACAGCCGGCGCCGACGTTGTCCGGCGGTGAGGCACAGCGCGTCAAGCTGGCCGCCGAACTGCAGAAGCGCTCGACCGGCCGCACGGTGTACATCCTCGACGAGCCGACGACGGGTCTGCACTTCGAGGACATCCGCAAACTGCTGAAGGTCATCAACGGCCTCGTCGACAAGGGCAACACCGTGATCGTCATCGAGCACAACCTCGACGTCATCAAGACCTCGGACTGGATCGTCGACATGGGCCCGGAGGGCGGTGCCGGCGGCGGCACCGTCGTCGCGGTCGGCACGCCCGAGGACGTGGCGGCGACGCCGGAGAGCTACACCGGCTCGTTCCTCGCGGAGATGCTGCCGGGCTTCGAAGCCGAGGCACCGGCGCCGGCGAAGAAGACGAGGGCGCGGAAGGTGAAGGTCAGCGCATAGCGGGCGCTACCCCTTCGCCAGCGGCGCCGGAAACCGAGGCTTGACCGTCACGCCGCCGAGCCACTCCGTGAGTTCGGCTGCCTTGCGCTGCAACGCCTTTCGGGCCCAGGCGGCCACGTCTTCGACTAGCTGGACCTCGACGTGGCCGGCGGCGTCGGCCCGCCAGCCGCCCACCACCCGGCCGTCCACCCACGCCGTCGGGCCGGCGTTGCCGTTGCGGTCGAACACCGCGGCCCGGTGCTCGCCCAGGTACCAGTCGCGCGCTTGCCACCCCATCACGGTCGGGTCCAGACCGGGCAGCAGCGCCACCCACGGCTCGGTGTCCGGCTCCGGCTCCACGTCGTCGGGCAGCGCCCATCCGGCCTCGCCTCCCAGATCCACCGCCACCGCGCCCACGTCGCGCAGCGCGGCGCGTGTCCACGTCAGCGTGTTGCCGAACCACCAGCCGACGTCGGCCGTCGTGGCAGGCCCGAACGCCCACGGCCATCGGCGCACCAGCGCCGCCCGCGCCGCCTCCAGCTCCACCCGCTCGACCGGTGCGCCCAACCACTCCGATGTCGCCGCCCACAGTGGCCGTGACGACGTCCACGCCCCGTCGTTCGGGCCCCGCAGCACGTGCCCCTGGGCACCCAACACCGTGAGCACACGCGGCGAGATGGGCGTCGCACCACCCCACGGCTTGCCCGGCGCGGCGTCGTGCGTGCCTGCCAACTCGGGCAGGGACTCCCGCAGCGTGCGCGCACTCGCCGGCCCATGGGCGGTCAGATGACCCAGCACGGCCGCCGTCGCCGCCGTCAGCCACGCGTCGCCGTCGGCCGCGATCTCGGCCCTCACCACGTCGGCCGCCAGACGCCGCCACTGCTCGGCCGCCACCCGGTCGCTCGAGGCCGACTGCACGGCGGCGAGGTCCTCGGTCGCAAGGACCCACAGTGTGCGACGCATCGCCAGATGTTTGACGACTCGACGTGATTCGTAGAGTGCGTGCTCCAGATCGGCCACCGCGAACCCGGGCGACCGCGCCCACAGACTCAGGAACGGCGTCGCCGGGTCGGTGGCGTGCAGGCCCACCAGCCGCGCGGTGAGCGCGGTCACGTCGAGCTCGGCCGGCTCCGCGAGCAGCTGACGCCGACCGAGCCGCGCCCGCCGCTCGGCGACCGTGAACGACCTCAAGCGTCGTCGGACCGCATCGCGGCGCGGATCTGCGCCAACCGCTCGGCGGCCGCCCGCTGCCGCTGCTCGTACTGTTCGTCGAGGCTGCGGCCCTCCGGGGTCTCGGCTGCCAACTCGGCAGCACCGATGGCCGTGCCGAACCGCGTCTCGATCTTCTCGCGCACGGCGTCGAACGTCGGCACGCCGGCCGCGGTGTATCCGGTCTCCTCGGGCGTCACCGGGGCGACGATGGGCGACCCGGCCGCGTCCGGCACCACCTCGGCGTCGACGATCTCACCGGAGACTGGCTGCTCGGTGGGCCCACCGGCCGGATTCGACTCGGACACACCGCCACCGTACCCGCGCCGTCAGCGTGCAGCTGCCTGGGCGATGGGCGGCGCGGCGGGGGCCGGCGGCGCGGTCTGCTCGGGTGCCGGCTTGGGCAGTGGTTGCACCGGGATGCCCGGCGTACCCACCTGCCCGGCGATCCACGGCAGCGAGGCTGCGAACGCCGTTGCCGCGAACGGCCAGTCGTGCTTGCCGGGCTGCTGCACGATGGCGCAGTCGATGCCGTGCCGGCTGCCCTGGGCGCACAGCGAGTTGGCGGCCGCGGCCTGGTCGGTGGCGTGGATGCCGGTGGTGTGCGCGGCGGCCTCCGCGGCCGGCGAGTAGTCGACGTTGACCACCGCCGGCGCCGCCGGGCCCGCGCTGTTGAGGTCGAACCACGCGGACACGTCGGTGTACTGGCCGTGCCGGTTCATCACGGTCGTCGGATCGAAGGCGTCGTAGGCGGCCTGGCTGCCGCCGAACAGCCGCTCGACGGTCTGCGCCTGCGTGCCGGCGTTCGGCGCGATGTCACCGGCGATGTCGACGAACGAGTGGAACATGTCGGGGTGCATCAGGGTCAGGTCGACGGCGCACGTGCCGCCCATCGACCAGCCGACGATGCCCCAGTTGGCGCGGTTGGCGCTGACACCGTAGGTGTGCTCCATGAAGGGCACGACGTCCTTGGTGAGGTGGTCGGCGGCGTTGCCGCGGGCACCGTTGACGCATTCGGTGTCGTTGTTGAACGTGCCGCCGGAGTCGACGAACACCAGCACCGGGGCGTTGCCGCCGTGGTGGGCGGCGAAATCGTCGACGGTGGCGATGGCGTTGCCGGCGCGCAGCCAGTCGCCGGGCGTGTTGAACTCGCCGCCGATCATCATCAGCGTCGGCAGGGCGGGTGCCGGGCTGGACGAGAACCACACCGGTGGGAGGTACACCAGCTCGCCGCGGTGCTTGAAGCCCGACGCGGTGGAGTCGATGTCCACGGGAACCACGGAGCCGCGGGTGGGGATCTGGCGGGCCTTCTGCATGGCCATCACCGTCGCGGTGTCGGTCTGGTCGGGCAGCGGCCCGGAACTCAGCTGATTCCAGGCGGTCTGCACGGTGGGGAAGTAGCCCACCCAGAGGTTCAGCGCCAGCGCCGCGCACAGCACGCTCAGCGGGATGGCGAGCGCCGAAAGGCCGCGGCGCCACCAACGGGCGCTGCGCCAGCCGGCGATCAGGACGACGACGGTGGCACCGGCGATCGTCGTCCAGATCCACAGCAACTTGGGAGCTGGGTCACCGGCGAGTCCCTCCGACGAGACGTACCAGTACGTCGCGGCGGTCAGCGCCAACCCGACGACGACGGCCAACGGCAGCCACACCTGCCGCCACCGTGGGTGGCGCCAGCCGATCGCCGCCACCAGCACGGCCGCGGCCACGCCCTGCACGGTGATCGGCAGCCAGCCGTGCATCAGCGAAAGGTGCTGCTGCCGAAGCGGAGCGGTCAGATCGTGCAGGAACGTGGCGGCGATTCCCGTGTGTGAAGTCGTCACGGCATCATCGTGGATGCGAATCCTGGAATTCAGCTGTGAGGTTTCTCCGCCCCTACGGATTCCGTGGTCGAGCTGCGCCGATGCCGCGCCGATCCCACGGGCGACGGGCGGTTCAGCGCGGTTTGGCCAAGGGGAATGGCAAAGTCTCGCGGATGCTGCGGCCGGTGATCAGCATCACCACGCGGTCGACGCCGACTCCGAGGCCGCCCGTGGGCGGCATCGCGTACTCCATCGCCTGCAGGAAGTCCTCGTCGAGCTCCATGGCCTCGGGGTCGCCGCCCGCGGCGAGCAGGGACTGCTCCTGCAGCCGGCGGCGCTGCTCGACGGGGTCGGTCAACTCGCTGTACGCGGTGCCCAGCTCGACGCCCCACGCCACCAGGTCCCACCGTTCCGCCACCCCGGGGATGCTGCGGTGCGGCCGTGTCAGCGGCGACACCGACGTCGGGAAGTCCTTGTAGAACGTCGGGTGCTGCGTCTGACCCTCGACCAGTCGCTCGTAGAGTTCGAGCACCACCGCGCCGGCGTCCCAGTGCGTCAGGTACGGCACGCCGGCCCGATCGCACAACGCGCGCAGCCGACCGAGTTCGGTGTCGGGGCCGATCTCCTCGCCGAGTGCCTCGGAGACCGCGCCGTGCACGGTCTTGACGGGCCATTCACCGGAGATGTCGACGGGTTCCAGTTGGCCGTCGGTCGCGCCGGGGCGCATGACGACCTGGGATCCGTTGGCGGCCTGTGCGGCGTTCTGGATCAATTCGCGGCAACCGTGCACCCACACCTCGTAGTCGGCGTGCGCCTGGTAGGCCTCCAACAGCGTGAACTCGGGATTGTGGCTGAAGTCCACGCCCTCGTTGCGGAATGCCCGCCCCAGCTCGAACACCCGCTCCACACCGCCGACGCAGAGCCGCTTCAGGTACAGCTCGGGTGCGATGCGCAGGTAGAGGTCGAGGTCGTAGGCGTTGATGTGGGTCATGAAGGGCCGCGCGTTCGCGCCGCCGTGGATCTGCTGCAGGATGGGCGTCTCCACCTCCAGGAAACCCTTGCCCACCAGGGTCTCCCGGATCGCGTGCAGAATGCGGCTGCGGGCGGTGATCAGCTCGCGCGAGTCGGTGTTGATCGCCAGGTCGACGTAGCGTGTGCGGACGCGGGCCTCGGGGTCGGTGAGTCCCTTCCACTTGTCGGGCAGCGGGCGCAGGCACTTGCCGATCAGCCGCCACCGGTCCACCAGCAGCGACCGGATGCCCGAGCGGCTCTCGCCGACCATCCCCGTGACCTCGACCAGGTCGCCGAGGTCGACGGCGCCCGTGACGTCGGCGGTGTGCCCGTCGAGCAGTCGCGCGTCGTCGAACACCAGCTGCACCTCACCGGACCAGTCGCGCAGTTGCGCGAACAGCACGCCGCCGTAGTCGCGCATGCGCAGCACGCGGCCGGCCACGCTGACCGTCTCGCCGTCGGTGGCCAGCGCGGCCGCCACGGTGTGGCTGGGCGGCTGCCCGACGGGGTAGGCGTCGATGCCCTTGGCCTGCAACGCCTTCAGCTTCGCCATGCGGACCCGCACCTGTTCGGGTAGGCGCGGACCTGTCGGCGCGTCGTCGCCGCCTGCGATGCCGACGCCGTCGGGGGCCGTGCCGTCGTCGTGCAGCAGACCGCTCTCGATGAGCGTCTCGGGCACGGCGGAGTGGTGCCCGGTGTGCTGCTCGGTGCGCTTGCTGAACGGCAGCACCAGGAAGCCCTCGGCGATCACCGACGCCACGCCGACGCGCGGGATCAACCGCGCGTCCTCGTAGCAGGCGTACCGCGGCACCCACTCCGGCTGGTACTTCATGTTGGAGCGGTACAGCGTCTCGAGCTGCCACCACCGCGAGAAGAAGACCAGCAGCGCGCGCCACAGCCGCGCCACCGGGCCGGCACCCAGCTGTGCGCCCTCTTCGAACGCCGAGCGGAACATCGCGAAGTTCAACGAGATCCGCGTGACGCCGATCTCCTCGGCTTGCAGGCACATCTCGCTGACCATCAGCTCGATGGTGCCGTTGGGGGACTGCGGTGAGCGGCGCATCAGGTCCAGCGATGCGCCGTTGGTGCCCCACGGCACCAGCGACAGCATCGCCACCACCTCGCCGCCGCCGCCGTGCTCGTCGGCCCCCTGCACGGCTTCGACCAGGAGGCAGTCACCGTCGGCGGGGTCGCCGAGCCGGCCCAACGCCATCGAGAAGCCACGCTCGGTCTCGGTGTCGCGCCACGCGTCGGCGCGCTGCAGCACGGCGGCCAGCTCCTCGCTGCCGAGGTCGCGGTGGCGGCGCATCCGCACCGTCAGCCCGGCGCGGCGGGCACGCGTGACGGCCTGGCGGACGGGTTTCATGTCGGGGCCGGACAGCTTGAACGTGTCGGGATGCAGGATGGCCTCGTCGCCGAGTTCGAGCGCATTCAGTCCGGCCTCGCGAAAAGCCTGTGCGCCAGTCGAACTCGCGCCCATCACGCCGGGTGCCCAGCCGTAGCTCTGGCACAGGGCCAGCCACTCGGTGATGGCGGCCTGCCAGGCCTTCGGGTCGCCGACGGGATCTCCGCTGGCCAGGCAGACGCCGACCTCGACCCGATAGGTGATGGCCGCGCGGCCGTTCGGGGCGAACACCACCGACTTGTCGCGCCGCGTCGCGAAGTAGCCCAGCGAGTCGTTCTTGCCGTAGACCTCCAGCAGTCCCCGGATGGCGGATTCGTCGGGTCCGGTGAGCGCGTTGTCGGCGCGCTGCGACCGGAATAGCACGATCGCCGCGCTCATCAGCGCCAGCGCACCGAACAGCCCCAGCAGGGCGTTGACGAAGGCGTGCGGATGCTGATCCTCGAACGCACCGGCGTCGACGCCCGCGAACGCGACGACGCGGTTGGCCGCGTACAGCAGTCGGTAGTCGCGTTCCAGGCTGCCGGGGAACAGTTCCAGCAGTCCCCAGCCGATGAGGATGCCCACGGCCATGCCGGTGAGCAGCGTGGCGACCGCCTTGAACAGCGCGGCCCGACGCACCTTGGCCCAGAACTCCTTGCGGGCCAGCACCAGGAACCCGATGGCCGCGACGTGGAACACCAGCCCGATGACCTCGCCGGCCTCCTCGGCGATGTTCTCCTCGCCGGTCGCGATGTCGACGACGTTCACGATCACCGCGGCCATCATGTACAGCACCAGGATCCACCAGGCGATGTTCTTGCGGGCCGCCAGCGCGGCGGCCAGCAGCGCCAGCACGAACGCCCACGCGAAGCTGGTGTCGGGGAAGTTGAAGACGTAGTCGTTGACGAATTCGCGCGGGATCCGGATGACCCAGCGGATCAGGGGGGACACGCTCGCCAGCAGTGACAGCGTCGCGATGACGCCGACCGTCCAGCCCGCCGCCGCGGGTACCCACCAGAACGTCGAGCGCTGGGTTCGGATCACCGGTTGTCTGGACCACGCCACGCTCATAGGGCGCGAGGATAAACGTTGCAGCCGGAAATGTGGTGGATGCGCCCCCAAGACGTGCTCGGAAGCGTGGAAGTGACGGGCACTGTCACCCGCTCGGGTGCGCCCCGCAGGCCGGGTCAGTCGGTGCCGCGGTCCAGCAGCGACGACGATCCCAGGACGCGTTCCACGCGCACTTCGATCACGACGCGGCGCGGGTTCACGCGCGGGGTGCGGTACCGCTGCGCGTAGCGCAGCTCGGCGTCGCGGACGGCTTCCGGATCCGGGTTGACCGTCGCACGGCCCTCCAGTGACAGCCACCGCGCCCCGTCGACCTGGCTGAGCACGGCGACGCCGCGTTCGGCGGCGTTGACGGCCTTCTGCGAACCGCCCGTGGTGATCACCCGGGCGACGTGGGTCTTGGGGTCGAACGTGAAACCGACGGCCACGACGTGCGGGGAGTTGTCGGAGCGCAGCGTCGTCAACATCGCGAGGTGGCGTTCGGTGAGGAACGCGATCGCGTCGGTGGTGAGCCGGGTGGTTCCCTTGCCGCGGCGGGGAGTAGCCATCGCGTTCAACCTAGCGCAGGGCATGATGTCCGCCGTGACCGACACGATTCAGTCCGGCCGTCCCGTGATCGTGGTGTTCGGGGGGCGCAGCGAGATCGGCGTCGAGGTGGCCCGGCGGCTGGCGGCGGGGGCGACGGTGGTGCTGGCCGCTCGCCGCGCCTCCGATCTGGCCGCCGAGGTCGCCGCGGTGACGGCGGCGGGCGCGGCGGCCGTGCACGTGGTGGAGTTCGACGCCGACGACCTCGCGTCGCATCCGGGCGTGGTCGCGGCGATCGTCGCCGAGCACGGGCCCATCGCCACGGCCGTGGTCGCGTTCGGCGTCCTCGGTGACCAGGCGCGGGCCGAACGGGATGCCGCGCATGCCGCGGCGATCGTGCACACCGACTTCACCGCCCAGGTGAGCCTGCTGACGGTGCTGGCCGACGCGATGCGCGCGGCCGGCACCGGCACGCTGGTGGTGTTCTCGTCGGTGGCGGGGGCCAGGGTGCGGCGGGCCAATTACGTGTACGGCTCGGCCAAGGCCGGGTTGGACGGGTTCGCGGCCGGGCTCACCGATGCCCTCCACGGGACGGGGGTGCGGCTGCTGCTGGTGCGGCCGGGGTTCGTCATCGGCCGGATGACCGCGGGCATGTCACCCGCGCCGCTGTCGAGCACGCCCGCGCAGGTGGCCGACGCGACCGTGCGCGCGTTGCGGCGTGGAGGGTCGACGGCCATCTGGGTGCCGCGGTCGTTGGGGGCGGTGGCGGGGGTGCTGCGCGTGGTGCCGCGGGCGCTGTGGCGGCGGATGCCGCGGTGAGGCGTATGCGGCGGATGCCGCGGTGAGGCGTATGCGGCGGATGCCGCGGTGAGGCGTGTGCGGCGGATGCCGCGGTGAGGCGTGCGCTCAGGCGACGAGGGAGAGGCTGTCCAGTTCGCGGATGGCCTGGCACCCGCGTTCGAGCATGATGCGCATCATCTCGTCGCCCCGGTCGGTGGTGCTGGCGAACGCGCAGCCGAGCGTGGTGATCAGCGGGGCCTGCAGCATGCCGAGGCGGTAGTCGCGGCGGCACGCGTCCAGGTCGTAGTCGGTGACGCCGTGTTCGAGCAACGCATCGTGGTACGCGGCGACCAGGTGGTCGTCGAGTTCGCCGCGCAGCGTGGGCTGCAGGCTGGTGGCCGCGAAGTACGCCAGGTCGCGGGCGGGCAGTCCGACGCCGAGGGTCTGCCAGTCCACGACGGTGGCGGCGGCGCGGTCGGGCGTGAACAGCAGGTTGTCCAGCCGGTAGTCGCCGTGCATCAGTGCGAACCGCCCCGGTTCGGCGAGGAGCCACGGTGTGGTCAACGCCATTGCCGCCGTGGCCGTTTCACGATTCTCGTCGGCCATCTCGGAGCCCAGCCGGTCGAGGGTGAGCTGCGTGGCCATGACCGCGACGTCGCCGAACCCCTGGGCCGTGGCCGCGTCAGGGGTGGACATCACCAATCCGGGGAACGTGGCCCACGCCGGGTCGCACCACGTCGGCCCGTGCAGACCGGCGATGGCACGCACGGCCAGTTCGGCTGCGGCGGCGTCACATCCGGCGATCTGGTCGCCCTGTTCGGCCGGGGCCAGGTCTGCCAGCAGCAGCACCACGTCCCCGCCGTCGTCCGAAATGTCGCAGTGAAAGCACCGTGGCACCGGCACTTTCACGACGTCGGCCACCTGGGTGTAGAACGCGTGCTCGGACCGGTAGCCCAACGCCACGCGATCTCGCACGGTGTCGTCCTGGGCGGCGAGCTTCACCGCGAACGTCGACGGCAGCTCGGTGGGACCCGCATACTCGACGGTCAACCGGTAGGTGGCACCCGTCTGACCGGTGCCCACCGGGCTCGCGTTCGACGACACCACCTCGGCGCCCAGGACGGTGGAAAGCCACTGCGGCGTCACGTCTTCGGGGGTGCGGGGGATCGGCGCGGCGACCGTCATGCGCTGTGACGCTAATCGCGCCCCTGACGGCTGTCAACGATCCCCGGGCCGGTCAGCCGGGGTATCGCCGCAGCGTATAGACCCGGTCGACCCCGTCGCGGGATTCCCAGCGGGTCTGCGACGACCCGATGATCAGCAGGCAGCGCATGTCGACGGTGGCGGGATCCAGGTCGGCCAGCCGCACCACCCGCACCTCTTCCCGCGGTCCGGCGACGTCGCGGCCGATGACCACGGGGGTGCCCGGGTCGCGGTGTTCGAGCAACAGGTCCCGCATGGCGCCCACCTGCCAGGTGCGGGTCTTGCTCGCGGGGTTGTAGATGGCCAACACCAGATCCGACGTGGCCGCCGCGGTCAGCCGATCGGCGATGACCTCCCACGGCTTGAGCCGATCCGACAGCGAGATCACCGCGTAGTCGTGGCCCAGGGGCGCGCCGACGCGGCTGGCGACGGCCTGGGCCGCGGTCATCGCCGGCACGACGCGCACGTCGACTTCCGCCCACTCGGCGGCTTCCTCCAGCACCGCCGTGGCCATCGCGAAGATGCCGGGGTCGCCCGACGACACCACGGCGACCGTGCGGCCCTGCGCCGCCAGCGCGCAGGCGAGCTTGGCGCGGGCGGGCTCGTCGGTGTTGTCACTGGGGTGCAGGGTCTGGCCCTGACGGGTGGCGACGCGCTCGAGATACGGGCCGTACCCGATGAGGTCGGTCGCCGCGGCCAGTTCGCGGCGGGACTGCGGCGTCATCCAGTCTGGGTCCCCAGGGCCCAGTCCCACGACCGCGACGCTGCCTGCGGCCGGCTGCTGCGGGGTGGTCATGCCGGGCAGCATGGCGATCGCGAAGTAGGGCACGGCGTCGGCGTCGGCCTCGGCGGCGGGCAGCACGCGCTGCCGCGCGGTGCTGGCGCGTTCCACGTAGAACGTGCGGTCCAGCCGACCCGATTCCGAGAGTGCCTCGCGCACCGCGGGATACGACCGCCCGAGCTTCATGATGACCGCCGCGTCGGTGTCGGAGAGGCGACGCCGCAGTTCTGCGGGCGGCAGCGTCCCGGGAAGGATGGTCAACACCTCGTCGCCCTGCACCAGGGGCGTGCCCGTGGCGGCCGACGCCGCGCTCACCGACGTCACGCCGGGCACGATCACGGCCTCGAACCGCTCGGTGAGCCGGGTGTGCATGTGCATGTAGGAGCTGTAGAACAGCGGATCGCCCTCGGCGAGCAGGGCCACGTCGCGGCCCGCTTCGAGGTGCGCGGCGATGCGCGCGGCGGCCTCGCGGTAGAAGTCCTCCATGGCCCCGGCGTATCCGCCGGGGTGTGCGGTGGTCTCGGTGGTCACCGGATAGACCAGGTGCTCCTCGATCTGATCGCCGCGCAGGTACGGCGCCGCGATGCCCCGGGCGATGCTCTTGCCGTGCCGCGCACTGTGATAGGCCACGACGTCCGCCGCACCGATCAGCCGGGCGGCCTTCACCGTCACCAGCTCCGGGTCGCCCGGGCCCAGTCCCACCCCGAAGAGGGTGCCGCGCTCACTCATTCTCGTTCGCTCGCAATCGCGTTCACGGCGGCGGCGGCCATCGCACTGCCGCCGCGCCTGCCGGTCACCACCAGGTAGTCCATGCCGCGCGGGCGCGCGATCAACTCATCCTTGGACTGTGCCGACCCCACGAAGCCCACCGGGCCGCCGAGCACCGCGGCCGGCGTCGGCGCCCCGTCGTCGAGCAACTCCAACAGCCGGAACAGCGCCGTCGGGGCGTTGCCGATCGCGACGACGGCGCCGCCGAGCCGATCGGCCCACAGGTCGACGCCGGCGGCCGACCGCGTGCTGCCCAGCTGGGCGGCGACGGCCGCGCTGCGCGGATCGGCGACCAGGGACACCACCTCGTTGTCCGCGGGCAGCCGGGACCGCGTGATGCCCGCGGCGACCATCGACGAGTCGCACAGCACGGGCGCGCCGGCCAGCAGCGCCGCGCGGGCGCGCGCGGCGACCCCGTCGGTGAACGCGACGTGGTCGGTGACGTCGACCTGCCCACAGGTGTGGATCAGCCGCACGACCACCCGGGCCACGTCGTCGGGGAAGCGGGCCAGGTCGGCCTCGGCGCGAATGGTCGCGAACGACTGGCGGTAGATCTCCGCGGCGTCGCGGACGTAGTCGAGCACCCAGCTACCCTACGGCCTGCCCGTCATCGGCCCGCGAGGTCGCGGAGGCCGTCGAGCACCGAGGCGTCCTCGATGGTCGGCGGCACGGTGACGTCGCCACCCGCGGCGATCTGGCGCATGGTGCGGCGCAGGATCTTCCCCGACCGGGTCTTGGGCAGTGCGGCGACGACGAACACGTCCTTGAGGGCGGCGACGGCGCCGATGCGATCGCGCACCAGCGCGACGACGTCGGCCGCCACCTGCTGCGGCGTTGCCGTGGCACCCGACTTGAGCACGACGTAGGCGGCGGGCCGCTCGCCCTTGACCTCGTCGGGGATGCCGATGACGGCGCATTCGGCGACCGCGGGATGCGTCGCGACGACGGCCTCCATCGAGCCGGTCGTCAGACGGTGCCCCGCGACGTTGATGACGTCGTCGCTGCGTCCGAGGATGAACAGATAGCCGTCGTCGTCGAAGTAGCCGGTGTCGCCGGTGGCGTAGTAGCCGGGGAACGCGCGCAGATACGAGTCGGCGAAGCGCTCCGGGGCGTTCCACAGGCCCTGCAACGCGCCCGGCGGCAGCGGCAGCTTGATGACGATGTTGCCCTCCCGGCCGGCGCCCAGTTCGGTGCCGTTGGCGTCGACGACCCGCACGTCGAACCCGGGCACCGGCACCGACGAGGATCCGGGCTTCAGCGGAAGGGGTTGCAGACCACGCAGATTGGCGCAGATCGACCACCCGGTCTCGGTCTGCCACCAGTGGTCCACCACGGGCCGCGCCAGGTGCTGCGCCGCCCAGTGATAGGTGTCGGGGTCCAAGCGCTCGCCTGCGGCGAACACCGTGTGCAGGGCCGGCATGTCGTGGTCGGCCAGCCGCGCGGCCTCGGGATCCTCCTTGCGGATGGCCCGCAGCGCGGTGGGCGCGCAGAACAGCACGTTCACGGCGTGCTCGGCCGCCACCCGCCAGAAGGCGCCCGCGTCGGGGGTGCCGACGGGCTTGCCCTCGTAGAGCACCGTGGTGGCGCCGACGATCAACGGCGCGTAGACGATGTAGGAGTGGCCCACCACCCAGCCGACGTCCGAGGCCGCCCACATGACGTCTCCGGGGCCGACGCCGTAGACGTTGGCCATCGACCATGCCATCGCGACGGCGTGGCCGCCGTGATCGCGCACCACGCCCTTGGGCTTCCCGGTGGTACCCGAGGTGTAGAGGACGTAGAGCGGATGGGTGGCGGGCACCGGCACGGCGTCGACCGGTGAGGCGTCGGCCACCACGGCGTCCCAGTCGAGCCAGCCTGCCGGTAGCGCACGGTCGGCGGAAACCTCCGCGCGATGCTTGACCACCACGGTGGCGGGCGGGGTCGCGCTCGCGGCCAGGGCCTTGGCCACCGTCGGGAGGTACTCGACGGTGCGGCCCGGTTCCAGGCCGCCCGTGGCGGTGAGCAGCACGGTGGGGTGGGCGTCGTCGATGCGGGCCGCCAGCTCCGATGCCGCGAACCCGCCGAACACCACCGAGTGCACGGCGCCGATGCGTGCGCACGCCAGCATCGCGACCAGCGCCTCGGGGATCATCGGCAGGTAGATCACCACCCGGTCGCCGACGCCGACCCCGAGTCGCGTCAGCGCGCCGGCGAGCGTCGCGACGTCGTCGCGCAGCTCGCGGTAGCTGGTGCGGCGCCGGGTCCCGGTCATCGCGGAATCGAAGATCAGCGCGGTGCGGTCGCCGTGGCCCGCGTCCACGTGACGGTCCAGCGCGTTGTGGCTGGTGTTGAGCACGCCGTCGGGGAACCAGCGCCAGGTGTGGGGGTCGGTGTGCACGAGCGCGGTGCGCGGTGCGGTGTGCCAGTCGATGGCCTGGGCGGCGCGCAGCCAGAACCCCTCGGGGTCGGTGATGCTGTCACGATGTGCCTCGGCCGCGGATGCCGCGGGATGCGAGACCGGCTGCGAGGTCACGGGCCCGTCCTCTCGGTAGGTCGGTGTTGGTAGGTCGGTGTGTCGGTGGTCACGACGTCGGTGCCACGGAACCTAGGAAGGGCAGCGTTGCATCACGGTTGCACGCGCCGCTCGGCGCACGGTCACTCCAGGTCGGCCCTGGTTGGCCCCGGGAGGTCAGGGGTAGGCCAACGTCAGCCGAGGTCGAAGTCGATGCCCGCGAGGTGGCCGCGGGCCTGGATCCACTCGGCCGACCCGGGGGCGGCGCGATCGTGCAGGAGGCGCCAGCCATCCCGGTCGTCGCGCCCGTCCGGGTGGTCCAGCCAGCGCCGCAGCAGCGCGGTGCCGCCGCCGTCGAGCACCGCGGCGCGCACGGCCGCGCTCACCTCGGCGCGCAGTGCGGCGATCGACGGCGCCGCCGACTGCGGTAGCAGCGGACCGACGTAGGCGGCGACGGCGTCGTCGGCGGCGCCCGCCGCGGCGGCCGCCAGCGTGTCGTCGAGGTCGCTGCCCACGGGTCGCAGCAGGCGGTAGGGGCGGGATCCGACGACGTCGGGGCCGACGACGCGGCGCAGCCGGGACAACTCCGCCCGGACGGTGCCCGCATCGAGGTCGCGCTCCTCCAGCAGCCCCGCGAGTTCGTCGGTGGACAGTCCCTGCGGGTGCCTGCCGAGCAGCACCAGGATCTCGGCGTGCCGCCGGGTGAGGGTGACCGATCGCAGCCGACCGAATTCGTCGACGACCTCCCAGCGGGGGCGCTGGGCGCCGAGCACCGACAGGCGCGGGGTCTCCGTGCGGTCGGCGGGCGGAGGGCGCAGCCGCAGCACGGCCAGGCGGCTCTCGACCGCGGCGACCGCGGCGCGCACCCATGCGATGGCCGTCGGGGTGGCGATCTGGTCGCCACCGGTGACGTCGATGACGCCGATGAGTGCGCCCGTCACCGGATCGTGCACGGGCACCGCCGCACACGACCACCTGCGGGCCACCGCGCAGAAGTGCTCGGGGCCGTCGATCTGGATCTCGCGGTCCAGCGCCAGCGCGGTGCCGGGGGCGCTCGTCCCGGCGCTGCGCTCGCTCCAGTTCGACCCGGGCACGAAGTTCATCGACTCTGCGGCGCGGCATGCCGCGCCGTCACCCTCGACCCACAGCAGCGTGCCGTCGGCGGCGAACACCGCCACCACCGCCCCCGCTGCGGCGGCGTCGTCGACCAGCAGGCGGCGGATCACCGGTAGCGCGGGCGCCAGCGGATGGGCGTCGCGCTGAGTGGCGCTGCGGATGGTCGCCGACGACGATGGTGCGCCGTCGAGCTCCGGGTCGACACCGACGGCCGCGCTGCGCCTCCAGCTGTCCGCGACGATGCGCCGCACGGTGGGATTGCGGCGCCCCAGGATTGCGTGCCTCGACATCGTGATTCGAGGATAGTCCCCGAACCGCTCACGTGGTCCGCGTATCGGAGCCGAGCCCAAGGGGTTTCGTGTCGGCGCGGGCCAACGCGGTGACACCGACCGTGGTGGCGTCTACCATCGACGCTCGTCGCCCAACCCAAAAGCCATGGGCACGAACGCATCCGAAGGGAACCCGATGAACCGCCTGCCGCTGGAGACCGCCACCAGGATCGTCGAGGCCGCCAAGGCCAAGGCCACCGAGATCGGTCAGCCGATGAACATCGCGGTGGTCGACGACGGCGGGCACCTCGTCGCGTTCGCCCGCATGGACGGCGCCATCAAGGCCAGCATCGACATCTCGATTCGCAAGGCGCGGACCTCGGTCATGATGAACCTGCCCACCAGTGCGCTCATGGACGTCTGTCAGCCGGGCGCCGAGCTCTACGGTCTGGAGCAACTGTCCGGTGGCCTCGTCGCCTTCGGCGGCGGGCTCCTGTTGGAGGTCGACGGGGACGTCGTGGGCGCCATCGGGGTCAGCGCAGGCAGCGTCGATCAGGACGTCTCGGTGGCCACGGCGGGCGTCGCCGCGCTCTGAGCGGATGCCGGCGGGTGGGCGTCCGGCTGACCTGGCATGCAACGCACGTGCAACGTGACCCACCGCACAATCGGGGAGTGACGGAACCGACACTGGACCCCGACGTGGACTACCCGCTGAGCGTGCGTCGCACCGACGTGCTGTTCACGCCGTCGGGCAAGTCGATCGACGACATCACCATCGACGCGGTCATGGCCGGCGAGGTCGACAGCAACGACTTGCGGATCACCCCGGAGACCCTGCGGCTGCAGGCTCAGCTGGCCGAGAAGGTCGGTCGCCCGCAGCTGGGCGCAAACCTGCGTCGGGCCGCCGAGATGACCGTGATCAGCGACGAGCGCGTCCTGGAGATCTACAACGCGCTGCGCCCCAACGCGTCGTCGAAGGACGAACTGCTGGCGATCGCCGAGGAACTCCAGCGGCAGTACGGCGCGACGCTGCTGGCGGAGCTGGTCCGCGAGGCCGCCGACGTCTACGAGCGCCGCGACGTGCTGGCGGCGAGCGAATAGGAGGCGCAGATGACCGCAACGGCACCCCGGCCCGCCGGGGCCCAGCGACAGTCCCACCGCACCCGCGTGCTCGAGGAGCGGCCGGTCAACCTCGACGGCTTCGTCGAGGAGTGGCCGGAAGCGGGCATGGTGGCCATGGACAGCGACTTCGACCCGCAGCCCAGCGTGCGGGTGACCGACGGCGTGATCGTCGAGATGGATGGCCGCGCCCGCGCAGACTTCGACTTCATCGACCAGTTCATCGCCGACAAGGCCATCGACGTGGCCAGTACCGAACGGTCGATGGCCATCCCGGCCGCCGAGATCGCGGGAATGTTGGTCAATCCGAACGTGACTCGCGACGAGGTGCTGGCGATCACGCGAGGCTTGACGCCCGCGAAACTGCTCGAGGTCGCCAAGACCATGAACATCGTCGAGATCATGATGGGCATGCAGAAGATGCGCGCCCGACGCACGCCCGCCAACCAGGCGCACTGCACCAGTGCGCGGGACAACCCGCTGCAGGTGGTGTGCGAGGCCGCCGAGGCCGCGATCCGCGGCTTCAGCGAGGTCGAGACCACGCTCGGTGTCGTGCGCTACGCCCCGCTGGTGGCCATGGCGTTGCTCATCGGCAGCCAGGCGGGGGAGGGCGGGCCGTTGACCCAGTGCGCGCTGGAGGAGGCCACCGAACTGGAACTCGGCATGCGCGGCATCACCGGTTACGCCGAGACCATCTCGGTGTACGGCACGGAACCGGTGTTCGTCGACGGCGACGACACCCCGTGGTCCAAGGCGTTCCTGGCGGCGGCCTACGCCTCGCGTGGCATCAAGATGCGCTTCACCTCCGGTACCGGTTCCGAGGTGCAGATGGGCAACGCCCAGGGGCGTTCCATGCTGTACCTCGAGATCCGCTGCATCATGATCGCCAAGGGCGCAGGCGTGCAGGGCCTGCAGAACGGCTCGATCTCCTGCATCGGGGTGCCCGGGGCGGTGCCGGCAGGCATCCGGGCGGTCGCCGCCGAGAACCTCATCGCCTCGGCCCTCGACCTCGAATGCGCCTCCGGCAACGACCAGTCGTTCTCCCACTCGCCGATGCGGCGCACCGCGCGGCTGATGCCGCAGCTCATGCCCGGTACCGACTTCGTGTGCTCCGGCTATTCGGCAACCCCCAACTACGACAACATGTTCGCCGGCTCCAACGTCGACGCCGAGGACTTCGACGACTTCAACACGCTGCAGCGCGACTTCCAGATCGACGGCGGGCTGCGCCACGTCAAGGAGTCGGAGATCCTCGCCGTGCGACTGCACGCCGCCAAGGCCCTGCAGGCGGTGTTCCGTCAGCTCGACCTGGCCCCGATCACCGACGACGAGATCGACGCCGCCGTCTACGCCCATGGCAGCAACGACCTGATCCCACGCGACGTCCTCGAGGACATCAAGAGCGCCCAGCAGGTGATGGATCGCGGCGTCACCGGTCTGGACGTGGTGAAGGCCCTGGAGTCGACGGGGTTCTCCGGCATCGCCGAGAACATCCTCACCGTGCTGCGCCAACGAGTTTCGGGCGACATGCTGCAGACGTCGGCGATCCTCACCAGGGACTTGCAGCCGCTGTCGGCGATCAACGACCGCAACGACTACGCCGGTCCCGGAAGCGGGTACCGGCCGTCCGGTGCCCGCTGGGAGGAGATGAAGCGGCTGCGGCACGTGACCAGCGCCGCCAACCCGGAAGTGGAGGTGCAGTGATGGCCGACGTCGAATCCGCCGACGCGCAGCGCACGTTGAGCTTCGACGACGTCGGGGCAGCCCAGCGCGGCACCCGGTCCGACGAGGTGGTGGTGGCGGTGTCGCCGGCGTTCGCGGCGTTCTTCACCAAGACCATCGTGGGCATCCCGCACGCCGACGTGATCCGGCAGGTGCTGGCGGGCATCGAGGAGCAGGAGGTGACCGCACGCTGCATCCGCGTGCTGCACAGTTCCGATCTGGCCGTCGTCGCACACACCGGCGCCAAGCTGTCGGGCTCGGGAATCGGCATCGGGCTGCTGTCCCGCGGCACCACGATGATCCACCAGCGCGACCTGCCGCGGTTGTCGAGCCTGGAACTGTTCCCGCAGTGCCCCCTGCTCACGCTGGAGACCTTCCGGCGCATCGGCTCCAACGCCGCGCGCTACGCCAAGGGCGAGTCGCCGGAGCCGGTGCCCACCATGAACGACCAGATGGCGCGGCCCCGCTGGCAGGCCAAGGCCGCCCTGCTGCACCTCAAGGAGACCGAGCAGATCGTCAAGCAGGCACGCCCGCTCGAGGTGACACCCCGCTTCGCCTCGGCCGCGGCGCTCTGACGGGAGCCGCATGGCGACCCCGGCGACCCCGGCCACCCCGGCACGCCTGGTCGTCGGCGTCGACATCGGCAACTCCACCACCGAGGCGAGCGCGGCCACCGTCGATGCCGCGAGCGTCGAATTCCGCGGCGGCGCACTGACTCCCACCACGGGGGTCAAGGGCACCGTGAAGAACGTCGACGGCGTGGTGGCGGCGGTGACCGATGCCCTGGCGGCGACGCGGACACCGCTGGCCGATCTCGACGTCATCTTGCTCAACGAGGCCACGCCGGTCATCAGCGGGCTGGCCATGGAGACCATCACCGAGACCATCATCACCGAGTCGACGATGATCGGACACGATCCGCGCACTCCCGGCGGGCGGGGCATCGGCATCGGCACCGTCGTCGCGTTCTCGAGTCTGGCGTCGACGCGACCCGGTGCGGCCGACTCCGATGCCGTGATCGTCGTCGTCCCCGGCGACGTCGACTTCGACGTGACCGCCGCGGGCATCAATGCCGCCCGGGACAGGGGCGTTCAGGTGGTGGGCGCCATCTTGAGCAACGACGACGCCGTCCTTGTGGTGAACCGCCTCGACGTCACCATCCCCGTGGTCGACGAGGTGTCGCGCATCGACGCGGTGCCGCTGGGGATGCGGGCCGCCGTCGAGGTCGCCGGGCCCGGCCAGTCCATCCGCACGCTGTCCAACGCCTATGGGTTGGCCACGATATTCGGTCTCGACGCCGACGAGACCAGGCTCGTCGCCCCGGTCGCT
This sequence comes from Mycobacterium sp. DHQP2018-32-09, assembly GCF_058148405.1. NCBI lineage: Bacteria > Bacillati > Actinomycetota > Actinomycetes > Mycobacteriales > Mycobacteriaceae > Mycobacterium > Mycobacterium sp. DHQP2018-32-09. The sequence continues at coordinate 24,799 of NZ_JBYVYK010000013.1, forward strand.
CGCGCCCTCGTGGGCAACCGGTCCGCCGTCGTGGTCCGCACGCCGTCGGGGGACGTGGGCGACCGGGTGATCCCCGCGGGGTCACTGGAACTGCGCGGCGAACGCCGCACGGCGAGCGTGGACGTCTCGGCCGGGGCCGCCGAGATCATGGCGGCGGTCGGTCGGGTGGGCCCACTGCTCGACGTGGTCGGGGAGTCCGGAACCAACACCGGCGGGATGATCTCGGGTGTCCGGCAGGGCATGGCGGAACTGTGCGGAAACCCGTTGGCCGACGTACGGATCGGCGACCTGCTGGCCGTCGACACGTTCGTGCCGCAGGAGGTGCGCGGCGGTCTGGCCGGCGAGGTGGCCCTCGAGAACGCCGTAGCGCTCGCCGCCATGGTCCGCACGCGCGAGAGCGGCATGCAGGCCGTGGCCGACGCCGTGCGAGACCGGTTGCGCGGCTTGGGCGCAGGCGATCTCGACGTCGTGGTCGGCGGCGTCGAGGCCGAGATGGCGGTCCAGGGTGCGCTGACCACACCGGGTACCGACCGCCCGCTGGTGGTCCTGGATCTCGGGGGCGGCTCCACCGACGCCGCGCTGCTGGACGCCGACGACGCCGTCGGCACCGTGCACCTGGCGGGAGCCGGCGACCTGGTGACGAAGCTGATCGACGCCGAACTCGGCACCGCGAACCTCGAACTGGCAGAGGAGATCAAGCGGCATCCCCTGGCGAAGGCGGAGAGCTTCTTTCACGTGCGGTTGGAGAACGGCGCCGTCCAGTTCTTCGAGAAGCCGCTGCCCGCGCCCGCGTTCGGCAGGGTGTTGACGCTCGGCGAGCACTCCATGACGCCCATCCCGACGCGGCATTCGATGGATCGCATCCGCGCGGTCCGCCGCGCAGCCAAGGAACGCGTGTTCGTGGTGAACGCGCTGCGGGGGCTCGCCGCGGTGGCCCCGGACGGTGACCTGCGGCGCATCGGCTTCGTCGTGCTGTTGGGCGGGTGCGCGCTGGACTTCGAGATCCCCGATCTCATCGCCGACGCCGTCGCCCCCTACGGGATCGTGTGCGGCACCGGCAACGTCCGCGGTACCGAGGGGCCGCGCAACGCGGTGGCCACCGGACTGGTCGCCGCGTTCGCGCGGCGCGGGTCGTGACGGGTCGCGGTGGGCCGACGCGGCCCGCCATCGTGGTCGCCAGCGTCGCGGGGACCCCGGTGGAGGCGGCCGTGCTGGCCGGCATCGAGGAGGAGGGGGTGCCGTACGTGGTGGAGCGCCCCGGCGGCGCCCTGACGTCGGACGCGGTGGCGCTGGCCCGCGCGGCGGCGCTGCGGTCACCGCTCGGCGTCGGCGTGGGCATCGACGCCGCGGGCACGGTGTGCGTGCAACCCGAGAAGGTCGCCGACGTGGTACCGGAACTGGTGAGTGGCGCCGGCGTCGCGGCCGCCCGCACCCTCGGACACGACGCGGCACGAATCTGCGTGGGTCTGCCGCTACGAATCCTCTGAGCGCACCTGGTAGCCCGTCGGCGTTGCCACCAGCACCTCGCCGACACCCGGTGCCCCACAGGCGCGCTCGCATCCCACGAAGTGCCGGTGCGAGTCGGCCGCGACGTCGTCGGTGGCGGCCCGGGCCGCATCGGCGCGCACGTCGGTGATGGCCTTGGCGCACCCCGGCTGCCCGGTGCACGCGCTCACGGTCAGCCAGGGTGAATCGGCGTCGAAGACCAGCCCGCGCGGGGCGAGCACGCGCAGTGCCACGTCGGCCACGCCCTCGTCCAGGTCGCAGACCAGCACCGACCGCCAGGGCGTGACGACGAGCGGCTTCTCGATGGCGGCCAGGAACTCGGCCGTGCGAGCGTCCAGCGTGCCCAGCGGGACCGCCGCGCCCAGGGTCACGCGACCGTCGTCCTGGGCGATCCAGCCCACCGGTGGCACTACCACCCGCGGCCACGTCGCACCGGGTTCCGCGGTGGCTCGCAGTCCGGCCACGACCACGTGCGGATCGGTCAATTCATCGATGCGCCAGGCTGTTTCGCGAATTTCGACGAAGCGTCTCGCAATCTCGAGCAGGGTGGGCACTACCGCGCCGGTCGCGACGCGCACCCCGGTGTCCACGCCGGCGAGCAACAGCGCGGCGGTGTCGGGACCCACGGCGTGCGTGCCGACGTCCGCACGCAACCCCGACACGTCACCGCGCCCGTCGTCGAGGCCGAACAGGAACCTGCCCGGCAGCCCGCTCAGGGCGGCGTCGGCTCGCAGCCCCGCGTCGAGCTCCCCGACGAGGCCACGCACGTCGGCGATGCCCCCGCTGCGGCCCGACAGCGGCGAGGCGACCACGTTGCGCACGCGCTCGTGGCTGGGCGACGGCAGCAGCCCGGCGTCGGCCAGCGCGTCGGCGACGGACTCGGGGTGGGTGATGCCACGGATCTGCAGGTTGCCGCGTGACGTCAGCTCCAGCTGCGGGGAGCCGTAGCGCAGCGCGGCGGAGGCCACCGCCTCCAGCTGTGCGGCGGTGATCATGCCGCCGGGGAGCCGTACCCGTGCCAGCGCACCGTCGGCCGCCTGGTGCACCTGCAGCGCACCTGGGCAGGCGTCGTCGGCGCGGGCTCGGGTCACCCCGCCTACGGTACGGCGGTCAGCGTGGGTGCCGCCACGACCTCCACCACGTCCGAGTAGTGCGAGGCGTCGCCGGTGATGACGCGGCTGCGCCTGCCGTGTGGGTCCACCGGGATGTCCCCGGCCAGCGTGACGCGGCTGAGCTTGCGGTACTGGTCGTCGTAGTCGGCCACGGCGTAGTGCTGGGTGGCACGGTTGTCCCAGATCGCCACGTCGCCGGGGGACCAGTTCCACCGCACGGTGTTCTCCAGCCGAGTGATCCGCGCCTGCAGCAGCGCCAGCAGCGTGGCCGACTCGCTGGTGCCCAGGCCCACGAAGCGCTTCACGAAGTGCCCCAGCAGCAGCACCCGCCGTCCGGTCTCGGGGTGCACGCGCACCACGGGATGCTCGGTCTCATAGGTGTCGGAGACGAACTCGCTGCGGTAGTTCGCCGTGGTGTCCGAGGCGGCGTCCCGGGTCTCGTCGAAGTCGCGCACGTAGTCGTAGTCGTTGGTGTGGATCGCCCACAGGTGATCGACGAGGTGGCGCAACGGTTCCGGAAGTTGGTCGTAGGCCGCCTTGGTCGACGCCCACGTGGTGGAGCCGCCATAGCTGGGCAGCGTCTCGGCCCGCAGGATGGAGGCCTTCGGGATGCGGTCGACGAACGTCACGTCGGTGTGCCAGGAATTGGCCTTGTCGTAGCGCGAGTCGATGGGAAGCACGTCGGTGCCGCGCGACAGCACGGTGGGATGCGCGAGCGTCGGGGTACCGAGGGTCCGCGCGAACGCGTACTGGCCGGCGTCGTCCAGGTGGTGCTGGTCGCGGAAGAACAGCACCCCGTGCTCCAGCAGGGCGGCGTTGATCGCCTCGACGGTGGTCGGGTCGAGCGCTTCGGAGAGCCGCACGCCGTCGACGCGGGCGCCGATGTGCGCGCCGAGCTTGACGACGGCGGGGGAGGGGGATGCGGAGGACGGGGAAGCCATGTCCTCATGGTCGACACCGCAGCCGGGGTGACACCACGGTTTGGCTGGCCGCGATTCGAATTCGGGTGCCGCCGGTTACCGGCTAGCGGGAAGATCCGTCGTTCGCGGACGCGGACGGGCGCCCGGCGACCTATGTTGAAGAGCGCGGCCGATCCCCGGCGCGCGGCACGCCCGAGTCGAGGAGCCCTGAATGCCCACCATCACGACCAACGATGCGGTCGAAATCCATTACAAGGATTGGGGTTCGGGGCAGCCGATCGTGTTCAGCCACGGCTGGCCGCTCAGTTCCGACGACTGGGACGCCCAGCTGTTGTTCTTCCTGGCCCAGGGGTACCGGGTGATCGCCCACGACCGCCGCGGCCACGGTCGCTCGACGCAGACCGGCGACGGTCACGACATGGACCACTACGCAGACGATCTCGCGGCCGTGGTCGCCCACCTCGATCTGTACGACGCCATTCACGTCGGCCATTCCACCGGCGGCGGCGAAGTGGTGCGGTACCTGGCTCGTCACGGCCAACGCCGGGCGGCCAAGGCCGTGTTGATCGCGGCCGTGCCACCCCTGATGGTCCAGACCGACGCGAACCCCGAGGGCCTGCCCAAGTCCGCGTTCGACGACCTGCAGGTGCAGTTGGCCGCCAACCGTTCGGAGTTCTACCGCGCCTTGCCCTCGGGGCCCTTCTACGGCTACAACCGCCCGGGCGCTCAGCCGTCGGAAGCGGTGATCGCGAACTGGTGGCGGCAGGGGATGATGGGTGGGGCCAAGGCCCATTACGACGGGATCGTCGCGTTCTCCCAGACCGACTTCACCGAGGACCTCAAGAAGATCACGGTGCCGACGCTGGTGCTCCACAGCCGTGACGACCAGATCGTGCCCTACGTGGCGTCGGGGCCGAAGTCCGCCGACCTGCTGGTCAACGGCACGTTGAAGACCTACGAGGACTTCCCGCACGGCATGCCGACGACGCACGCGGAGACCATCAACGCCGACGTGCTGGCCTTCCTGAGGTCCTGACCAGCCGCGACGCCGGCCGCTGTGAGTCCGGTCACCATCTTCGCGCACCTGTTCCGTCCCCCACGAAACGCGTGAACCCGGTACCGCAGGTACTACCTTCTCTCGAAAGGGTCATCCGCCAACGACATCGGAGTCGACGGGCGACGGAACGGCCCCACGGAGAGGAACGCCCATGCTCGGACTCATCGCCTTCGCCGCCGTCGTGGTGGGGCTCGCCGTCGTGGCGGGTTTGCCGTACCCGCAGTCGTGGCAGAGCCGCTGGGGCAACTCGGACCGTTGACGCCACGGGCGGCCGTCGGCGGCACGGGTTAAGTTGATGCCATGCCCGTGACCTTTGCCGACGTCGCCAAGTCCGAGTACGTCCTGCTCACCACGTTCACCAAGGACGGCCGACCCAAGCCGACCGCCATCTGGGCCGTCCCCGCCGGTGACCGCCTCATCGCGATCACCCAGGAAGGTTCCTGGAAGGTCAAGCGCATCCGCAACACGGCGCGGGTGACGCTGGCGCCGTGCGATCGCCGTGGCAAGCCCACGGGTGAGGCGGTGGCGGCCACCGCCGCCATCCTGCCCAAGTCCGCCAACGCCGAGACGTACCGCGCGCTGGGCCGGCGCTACGGCCTGGTGGGCAAGGTCTTCACCATCTTCTCGAAATTGCGTGGCGGCATGGACAAGAACGTCACCGTCGAGTTGCGCGCGGCGTCGGGTGGGGTGGCGGATGCCTGAGTTCTCCGAGGTCTACCGGGAGCGGTACCTGCTGCTGACCACGTTCACCAAGGACGGGCGTCCCAAGCCGACCCCGGTGTGGGGCGTGCCGCACGAGGGCAAGCTGTTGATCAGCACCGACGACGGGTCGTGGAAGACCAAGCGCATCAACAACACTCCGCGGGTCACCATCCAGAAGTGCGGGGTGCTCGGCAAGGTCAAGGGCGAGCCCGTCGAAGCGGTGGCGCGCAACCTGCCCAAGTCCGAGACCCGGCGGGTGTTCGACATGGTGACCCGGCGCTACTGGTGGCATGCCTGGTGGTGGATTCCCCAGGCGATCCTGCGCGGCGGCGTCGACACCGTGCACGCCGCCATCGAGGTGCGTCCCGCGGAACCTGGCGACGCCGGGAGACGTTGACCAGACATGGCTAAGCGGCTGTTTGGGGTCTACGTCCTCGTCGAGCTGGCGGTGGTGGTGCTGCTGGCGTCCACCATCGGCATCGGCTGGACGTTGCTGCTCCTCGTCGGCACCTTCGCCCTCGGGCTCGCGCTCGCGGGCGCCCAGCTACGCGCCCACCTGCGTCGGCTCGGCGCCGGCGTCGTCGACCCCCGGGGTGCCGTCACCGACGGGGCCCTCGTCGCCATCGGGACCGTGCTGATCGTCGTTCCGGGCCTGGTGTCCTCGCTGTTGGGCCTGCTGCTGCTGGCGCCGCCGACCCGGGCACTCGCCCGGCCCGTCGTGACCGCGCTCGCCGTCCGCCGCATGCGCACGATGCCGCTCGTCGTCACGACGCCGGGCGGCGTCCCGCACCGCGCGCCGCGCGCCGCGTACGTCGACGGCGAGGTCGTCGAGGGCGAGGTCGTCGAGGGCGAGGTGGTCGACGGCATGGTGGTGGACGCGGACGATGCGACCGCCGTGCGCTCCGATCGCCCCGTGTTGCCCGGCCGCCCACCCGTCGCCTGAGGTGACGACGCTCCTCGTCAATGGCCGGATCCACAGCCCGGCCATGCCGGACGCCACGGCCATGGCCGTCACCACGGGCGCCGATGCGACGGTCCGCTGGCTCGGATCCGACGACGTCGGTCGCGCACAGTTCCCCGACGCGGACGTGGTGGACCTGGCCGGCGCGTTCGTCGCGCCGGCGTTCGTCGACGCCCACGTCCACCTCACCGCGACGGGGCTGACCGTCGACGGCCTGGACCTGCGCGGCACCGCGTCGCGCGAAGACCTCCTGCGGCGGGTGCGCGAGTACGCCGCCGCGCACCCCGACGGGCCGATCTGGGGGCACGGCTGGGACGAGACCGCCTGGCCGGATCCCACCCCGCCCGCCACCGCGGAACTCGACGCCGCCGTGGGGCAGCGCCCCGCCTACCTGGCACGCGTCGACGTGCACTCCGCGCTGGCGTCGACGGCGTTGAGGAGCCTCTGCGACGGGCTCGAAACGGCCCGCGGCCACTCGGCGACGGGGCCCGTGACCGCCTCGGCACACCACCTGGTGCGCGCGGCCGCGCGTGGCCGGTTGACGCCGGCCCAGCTGCACGCCGCCCGCACGGCCGCGCTGGACCTCGCCGCCCGCAACGGCGTGGCGGCGGTCCACGAATGCGCGGGACCCGACATCGGTGGCCTCGACGACTGGCTCGCCGTCCGCGAGTTGCGGCACGGGGTCGAGGTCGTCGGCTACTGGGGTGAGGCCGCCGCCACCGCCGCGCAGGCCCGTGACCTCGTCGCCGCCACCGGAGCGCGGGGTCTCGGCGGCGATCTGTTCGTCGACGGCGCGCTGGGTTCGCACACCGCATGGCTGAGCGAGCGCTACGCCGATCACGACACGTGCGGCAACGCCTACCTCGACGTCGACGCCGTCGAGGCGCACGTCGCCGCGTGCACCGAGATCGGCGTCGCAGCCGGGTTCCACGTCATCGGCGACGCCGCGGTCGGCACCGTCGTGGCAGCGTTCGAACGCGTCGTGCAGCGCTTCGGGGCGCCGGCGGTGGCGCGTTGCGGGCACCGCCTGGAGCACCTCGAGATGGTCACCGCGGAGCAGGCCGGGATGCTGGGTGCGTGGGGCGTCGTGGCCAGCGTGCAACCCCACTTCGACGCCCTGTGGGGCGGTCCCGACGGGATGTACGCGCGGCGGCTCGGCGCCGATCGCGCGGCCCGGCTCAACCCGTTCGCGCTGTTGGCCTCCGCGGGCGTGCCGCTGGCGTTCGGCTCGGACGCGCCCGTGACCGGCATCGACCCGTGGTCGACGGTGCGCGCCGCGGTGCATCACCGCACCACGGGCAGCGGCATCTCCGCCCGTGCGGCGTTCGCCGCGGCGACGCGTGGCGCGTGGCGCGCCGGGGGAGTCCGCGACGGCGTCACGGGGACGCTGGTGCCGGGCGCCCCGGCCTCGTACGCGGTGTGGGATCTCCCGGGCACCGCCGACGTCCTTGAGGTCGCCGCACCCGCCGACGCCGTGCAGCGCTGGTCCACCGAGCCCAACTCGCGGGTTCCGGCGTTGCCGCGGCTGGACGCCGCCGCGGAGCTCCCGCGCTGCCGTACGACCGTGCATCGAGGCGTGGTGCTCCATGACGGCTGACGTCGACGAGGGTCGCGACACCCCCGACGCGGCGGGTTCCCTGCAGCGCCGCGTGGTGCGCGCGCGCGACGGGCTGTGGCGTGTCCTGCGCCCCCGGCTGGTGCGGCTCACGGCGTCGCTGGCGGCCGGGCTGCTGATGTGCCTGGCGTTCCCGCCCTTCGGACAGTGGTACTCGGCGCTCGCGGCGGCGGCGCTGTTGGCGTGGGTGCTGCGGGTTCCCGCCACGACGAAGGTCGGCGGGTTCGGCTACGGCTTCCTGTTCGGGTTGGCCTTCTACCTGCCGCTGCTGCCGTGGATCAGCGGGTTGGTCGGCACCGCGCCCTGGGTGGGGCTGGCGGTGCTGCAGGCGCTGTTCACCGGGCTGTTCGGGATGCTGGGGGTCGTGGTCTCGCGGTTGCCGGGCTGGCCGTTGTGGTTCGCCGGGGTGTGGCTGCTCACCGAGTGGCTGAAGTCGACGGTGCCGTTCGGCGGCTTTCCGTGGGGTGCCGTCGCCTACTCGCAGGACGATGGCCCGCTGCTGCCGCTGGCCCGGCTGGGCGGCGCGCCGCTGGTGTCGTTCGCGACGGTGCTGGTGGCGTTCTCGATGGTCGCGCTCGTGGACGAGGGGCTGCGGTGGTGGCGGCACGCCGACGGGCCTCGCCGCAGTGGTCCGTCCGCGTCGGCCGCGGTGCTGCCCGGGCTGTGCATCGTGGTGGTCCTGGTGGGCCTTGCGGTGGCGGGCCCCGCGGCGCGCAAGGCCGGGCTGGGTGCCGACGACGGCGAGCCCGTGACGGTGGCCGCCGTCCAGGGCAACGTGCCGCGGTTGGGTTTGGACTTCAACGCACAGCGACGCGCCGTCCTGGACAACCACGTGCGCGAGACGATGCGGCTCGCCGACGACGTCCGCGCGGGCCGCGCGCCCCAGCCGGCGGTGGTGGTGTGGCCGGAGAACTCGTCGGACATCGACCCGTTGACCAACCCGGACGCCGCCGCGCAGATCACGGCGGCCGCCGACGCGATCCGAGCGCCGATCCTGGTGGGCGCGGTGGTGCGCGCGCCGGGCTGGACGCCGCAGACGCCGGCGGCGTCGAACACCGTCATCGTCTGGAACGGTGAGGGCCACGATCCGGTCGGGCCCGCGGAACGCCACGACAAGAAGATCATCCAGCCGTTCGGCGAGTACCTGCCGTGGCGCAGCTTCTTCTCGATGCTCTCCTCGTACGCCGATCGCGCTGGGTACTTCGTGCCCGGTGACGGTGACGGCGTCGTCCATGCGGCGGGCATCCCCGTCGGCGTCACCACGTGCTGGGAGGTGATCTTCGACCGCGCCGCCAGGGAGGCCGTGCTCGGGGGCGCCCAGTTGCTCACGGTGCCCGCCAACAACGCGACGTTCACGGAGGGGATGAGCGCCCAGCAGCTGGCGTTCGCCCGGTTGCGTGCGGTCGAGCACGACCGTTACGTCGTGGTGGCGGGGACCGTGGGGATCAGCGCGATGGTCGCCCCCGATGGTCGCGAGATCGCCAGCAGCGGATTCTTCGAGCCCGCCTACCTCGACGACGCGCTCCGGCTGAAGACCGACATCACGCCTGCCACCCGGTGGGGACCCATGATCAACGCCGTCCTGGTGGTCCTTGGTGGTGCATCGGTGGTCGCGGCGATGCTGCACAATGGGAGTTTCGCGCGTCGCCGCCGCAGGGCCGGCGCACGCCCCGAGAACGACGAAGGAGTGTCATGAGCGACGAGCGTGACGTGGAGCGTGGGCGTTCATGAGCCCCTCCGAGGATCGCCCCAGCGCGCGCACCCTGGTCATCATCCCGACCTACAACGAGCGCGAGAACCTGCCGTTGATCGTCGGCCGCGTGCACGCGGCGCGGCCGGACGTGCACGTGCTGGTGGTCGACGACGGCAGCCCGGACGGGACCGGCGAACTGGCCAACGAACTGGCCCTGGCCGACCCGGATCGCGTGCACGTGATGCACCGCGTCAGCAAGGACGGGCTGGGCGCGGCGTATCTCGCCGGTTTCGGGTGGGGCTTGAGCCGTGGATACTCGGTGCTCGTCGAGATGGATGCCGACGGCTCGCACGCGCCGGAGGAGTTGTACCGGCTGCTGGACGCCGTCGACGCGGGCGCGGATTTGGCGATCGGTTCGCGCTACGTGCCGGGCGGCACCGTGCGCAACTGGCCGCGTCGTCGAATGGTGTTGTCGCGCACCGCCAATGGATACTCGCGCATCTCGCTCGGGGTGGACGTCAACGACATCACGGCGGGGTATCGCGCGTATCGGCGCGAGGTGCTGGAGAAGATCGACCTCGCCGCGGTCGACTCGAAGGGCTACTGCTTCCAGGTGGACCTGACGTGGCGCACCATCAGCGCGGGCTTCGTCGTGGTCGAGGTCCCCATCACGTTCACCGAGCGGGAACTGGGCAAGTCCAAGATGAGCGGATCCAACATCCGCGAGGCGATCGTCAGGATCGCGCAGTGGGGCATTCGCGGCCGCATCGACCGCGCGCGCGGCAAGGTGCGCTGACGCGCGGCGCACCTTGCCGGTGCACCGGGCGTCAGCTGCCGCGGCGGCGCGTCTTGATCAGGTCGAGCCGTTCCTTGAGCAGTTCGTCGAGTTCCTCGATCGAACGGCGCTCCAGGAGCATGTCCCAGTGCGTGCGCGGGGGCTTCGACTTCTTGGGCTCCGGCACGTCGCCGTCGATCAGGGTGCCCTCCATGCCGTTGCGGCACGGCCAGGTACCCGGGATCTCCGCGTCGTCGGCGAAGGGAACCTCGAACTCCTCACCGTTGTCGGTGCGGTAACGAGCGACCTGACGGGGCGCCAGGTCGTGGTTGCGGTCGGTCTCGTAGCTCACGGCTCCGAGGCGACTGCCCCTCAGGACACGATCAGCCATCGTCAACACTCCTCATCATGCGAAAACGTCCGGAAACGACAACGCCACCTGGCATCGAGAAGTTCCCGACCCGACGGTCCATGATACGCGGATACCCGCGCTCGTCCCCTTAGAGTCGGGTGTCGTGACCACCCCTACCCGCAGACGCACCCGACCGCAGCCGTGCCGCTGGTGTGGGCGTGACGTGGCCGACGCAGGCATCGGCCGCCGGCGGCAGTACTGCAGGCAATCGTGTCGCCAGCGCGCCTACGAGCAGCGGGCGTTGGTCAAGGGCACGTCGTTGCCCGAGGACGCCGTGGTGTTGACGGCCGAGGAGGCCGCCGAACTGGCCGACCGGGTCTACCAGGTGAGGTGTGCCGCCGAGGACGTGTCCACCGCCGTGGAGGAGGGTGCCGGGCCCGCCGAACTCCGCGAGCTGTGCGCGGCACTGCTGGAGGCGGCGAAGGCTGCCGACGGCTGGCGGTAGACCCGACGGCCGACCGGTCAGGGGCACCCTGGCGACGGGCCTTCGACACCCGCGCAGGGCTGCGTATACGCCGCCCCAATCGCCTGGCGTCGCCCAGCTGGTCAGCAGCGGTACTGTTTGCCGACGTCGGCGGGCGGCGGCACCGGCTTGAGGCAGCCGTACGTCTGGATGCCGGTGCCGTCGAACCTCACCGCCGTCTGGTGCGCGTAGTCGACGCACACCACGGCCGAGCGGTCGGCGCGGCACTTGTAGTCGCCGAAGGCCAGTGACCTTCCCGGCGGCAACTCGGGCCCCAGCCCGGCGCTGAACCGGCCGGGGTCACCGTGCACGGAACCGATCTCGACGCTCTGGCCGCCGAAGTCGACCCAGTTGCCCTTCCACTGGCCGTACGCCTCGGCCGGTTGCGGCGGCGGATCGGCGAGGTCGACCAGGCATGCAAGTGCGCCGTCGAAGCGGACGTCGGTCATGCAGTTGGGGGTGCCCGACGGACCCGTAAAGGCCACGTCGGTCTGCAGGTTCGTGGCCTCGCCGTCGCGGGTCGCGGTATGGAACGGGGCCACGTCGGCCGGTGGTACCGCCTCGATCCACGAGATCACGTCGGCGACCGGTGCGCCGGCAGGCGGCGGCGTGGTGGGCGCCGGCGGACGCTGCGACGTCCGCGGCGCGCTCGACGTCGCCGAACTCGACGGGGTGGTCACGGTGGGTTGCGACGACCCGGCACCGTCACCGGTCGTCGACGAACATCCCGCGACCAGCGTCGACGCCGCGATCAGTACGGCCAAACGCATGGTTGCCAGGCTAGCGGGCCGCGGCGATCATGTGGGGACGCGGTCTTTTTCGGTGCGTTGTACGCCCCGGCCATACGCATTCTTCGCTACCGTCTGGTCTCATGCACGAACGCACGATTCGCGTGACGATCGACAGCGGCACCATCGAGGGTTTCACCCGAGACGGCGTCAACCGGTGGCGCTCCATTCCCTACGCCAGCCCGCCGGTGGGCGCGCTGCGCTACCGCGCTCCGCAGCCGGTGCGGCCGTGGCGGGGCGTCCGCTACTGCCACGGCTTCGGCTACTGCGCACCGCAGCAGCGCCAGTACACCCTGGTGGGGATCAACAAGTACCAGCCGATGAGCGAGGATTGCCTGACGCTCAACGTCGTGGCCCCCGAGGTTCCGAGTGCCGAGCCGCTCCCGGTGATGGTGTTCGTCCACGGTGGCGGCTACCTGCTGGGCAGCTCGGCCACGCCGCTCTACGACGGTGCCGCGCTGGCGCGCCGCGGCTGCGTCTACGTCTCGGTCAACTACCGGCTGGGCGCCCTGGGGTGCTTCGACCTGTCGTCGCTGTCCACGCCGCACCATCCGATCGACGGCAACCTGTTCCTGCGGGATCTCGTCGCGGCCCTGCGCTGGGTTCGCGCCAACGCGGCGGTGTTCGGTGGGGATCCCGGCAACGTGACGATCTTCGGTGAGAGCGCCGGCGCGCACGCCGTGGCCACGCTGCTGGCCGTGCCGCAGGCCGCAGGCCTGTTCTCGCAGGTGATCGCGGAGAGCCCGGCCAGCGGGATGGTGCGTTCCCAGGACGCAGCACGCACGTTCGCCGAGCACTTCGTCGAGCTGCTGGGAGCGACGCCCGCCGACGGCGCCGCCGCGGTGCGGGCGGCCAAGCCGGCTGACCTGGTCGCCACCCTCGACAAGCTCATCGAGCGCGGCATGGACGACATGCCCGGGGCGTTCCCGGTGGGTCCGGCGTTCGGCGACGACGTGCTGCCCGAGGATCCGGTGGTGGCGATGCATGCCGGCACGGCGCACCGGGTGCCCCTGATCGTCGGCACCAACAGGTCGGAGGGTCGGCTGTTCACACGCTTCCTGCCACTGCTGCCGATCAACGAATCGGCCATCGAGAAGCTGCTCGCCTACGCCGATCCCGGTGCGCGCGAACGCATCATGGCCGCGTACCCGGGCTACCCGGACCCGGCGGCGTGCGTGCGGTTGGGTGGTGACTTCGCGTTCGGGACGGCGGCGTGGCAGATCGCGGAAGCGCACGGCAGGCACGCCCCGACCTTCGTCTACCGCTACGACTACGCTCCCCGCACGCTGCACTGGTCGGGTCTGGGCGCCACGCACGCCACGGAACTGCTGGCGGTGTTCGACACCTATCGCACCCGCTTGGGCGGGCTGCTGACCGCCGCCGCCGACCGGCGTTCGGCGCTGCGGGTGAGCAACGACGTGCAGAACCGGTGGCGCACGTTCAGCCGCACGGGCCACCCCGGCCCGGGATGGCCCTCCTACGACGTCGGAGAGCGCGCGGTGCTCGTCTTCGACCGCGAGACGCGCGTCGAGCACGACCCGAATCCGGAACGCCGCCAGGCGTGGGAGGGGTTCACGCTCAGCGCGGGTTGACGCGTGCGAAACGCCGCGGCCGTCGTCCGGATGTGATCGGCTGTGCGCATGAACCACCCACTCGATCCGCTGTCGGCCGACGAGTTCCGCGCCGTGGCCTCGATCCTGCGCCGCGAGCACGGCGTCGGTGACGGTTGGCGGTTCGCGTCGATCGAGATGTCCGAGCCCGGCAAGTCCGAGTTGGCGACGTTCGAGGGCGGTGGCGCCGCTCCCGCGCGCAAGGCCACCGTGACGCTGCTCGATCGTGCGGCCAATGCCACCTACAAGAGCGTGGTGTCGCTGACCGAGCAGCATGCGGAGTCGTTCGAGCACGTGCCCGGCGTCCAGCCCAACTTCACCGTCGACGAGTTCGAAGAGTGCGACCGGATGCTGCGCAGCCACCCGGACTTCCTGGCGGCGCTGGCCGCGCGCGGCATCACCGACGTCGACCTGGTCTTCGTGGACACGTGGACCTACGGCGACGCCGTGATCCCCGACGAGTTCCGGGGACGTCGTCTCGGTTGGTCGGACACCTGGCTCAAGGACGGGCCCGGCATGAACCCGTATGCGCATCTGGTCAGCGGTCTGCACTGCGTGATCGACCTGAACCGCATGGAATTGCTGCGGGTCGAGGACACCGGGGGCGTCGACGCACCGCCGGTCATGGGGGAGTACGTGCCGAGGCACGTCCCGGAGCGGATCCGGGCGGCGTCGCGACGCGAGCCGCTCAAGCCGTTGCTCATCACCCAACCCGAGGGGCCGTCGTTCACCCTCGACGGCAACCTGCTGCGGTGGCAGAACTGGTCGCTGCGCGTCGGTTTCAACCATCGCGAGGGCATGACGCTGCACACCGTGCGCTATCGCGACGGGGACCGCGATCGGTCGATCGCGCACCGGCTGTCGTTCGCCGAGATGGTGGTGCCGTACCGCGATCCGTCGCCGGATCACTACCGCCGCACGGCGTTCGACATCGGTGAGTGGGGTCTCGGCTTCATGACCCAGTCGTTGGCATTGGGATGCGACTGCCTCGGGGAGATCCGCTATCTCGACGCCGTCTTGCACGACAGCGCCGGGGAGCCGTACACCATCAGCAACGCCGTCTGCATTCACGAGGAAGACGACGCGGTCCTGTGGAAGCACGTCGACCATCACAGCGGCGCCGAGGTGCGGCGCATGCGCAGGCTGACGCTGTCGTTCCACGTGACGGTGGCCAACTACGAGTACCTGACGTACTGGCGGCTGTATCAGGACGGCAACATCGAGTGTGAGGTGCGCGCCACCGGCATCATGGTCACCACGCCGTTGGCTGCCGGGCAACCCCACCCCAACGGGACTCTGGTCGACGAGCGCACGTACGCCCCGTTTCACCAACACTTCCTGGTGGCGCGGTTGGATCTGGACGTGGACGGGCCGGACAACACCGTGCAGTGCAGCGAGTCGTACGCCGAACCGACGGGACCCGACAATCCCCACGGACTGTCGCTGGTTACGCGCAACGTCGCGTTGCGCACCGAGCTGGAAGCTCGCCAGGACGTCGACTTCGCGACCCAGCGGGCGTGGAAGGTCGTCAACCCGAACGTCGTGAACGGCTTGGGGACCCATCCGGCCTACAAGCTGGTGCCTAGCGGAGCGATCCCGCCCATGTTCGACCCAGACTCGCCGGTTCTCCAGCGCGCCAACGTCATCGGGCACACCCTGTGGGTCACGCCGCATCATCCCGACGAACGGTGGCCGGCGGGTGAGTTCGTCAACCAGTCTGCGACCGACGGTGGTCTGGGCGTGTGGACCGCGGCCGACCGGCCCATCGAGAACACCGACGTGGTGCTGTGGTACGTCTTCGGGTTGCATCACGTGACGCGGCCGGAGGACTGGCCGGTGATGCCGGTCGACGTGGTCTCGTTCTGGCTCAAGCCGTTCGGCTTCTTCGACCGCAACCCCAGCCTCGACGTGCCGCCGACGGCCGCCGCGCACTGCCACGCCGAGCCCTGACGGCCACCACTTGACAGGTGTCAACGGTTTGGCCGAAACGGGGTGGCCGCCGCCATTCGTGTCCTATGTTGTGCCCATGCCGACCCGTACCCTCATCGAGCGCCCCACCGACCTGACGGCCGACTGGTTGACCGCCACCCTCGGCGGCCCACCGGTGACCGGGTTCGAGGTGGAGCGCATCGGCACCGGGCAGATGAGCGAGTGCTACCGGGTGCGGCTGCGCTACGGGACCGAGACGGCGGCGACGGGCCCGGCGTCGGTCATCCTGAAGGTCGCCGCCGCCGATCCGAGCAGCCGCCAGACCGGGCTGTCGATGGGCCTGTACGAGCGGGAGGTCCGCTTCTACGCCGACGTGGCGCCCGGCCTCGGCGACGGCGTCGCGGCCTGTCACCACGCCGCCTACGATCCGGAGACGGGCGCCTTCGACCTGCTGCTCGAGGATGCCCACCCCGCCGTCCCCGGCGACGAGATCCGCGGTGCGACCGTCGATCAGGCGATGGCGGCGCTGCGCACCCTGGGCCGCGTGCACGGCCCCGCGATGCGCGACGCGGCGCTGGCCGACGCCGACTGGCTGACCCGGGAGTCACCCGTCGACCAAGCGCTCATCGGCGCGCTGTACGCGGGTTTCCTCGACCGCTACCACGATCGCATCGCCCCCGAGCACCGCGAGGTGTGCGACCGGTACGTGGCCTCGTTCGACGCCTTCATGGCCGAGCAGGAGACGGCGCCGCGCGGGCTCGTCCACGGTGACTACCGGTTGGACAACCTGCTGTTCGACGCCGAGGACGTGACCGTCGTCGACTGGCAGACCGTGACCAGCGGGCCCGCGCTGACCGACGTCGCCTACTTCTTGGGATGCGCCCTGCCGACCGACGCCCGGCGCGAGCACTACGACGCCCTGTTGGCGGCGTATCACGAGGCGCTGGGCCCGGGGAACGGGCTGACGGCCGACGACGTCCGCGAGCAGGTGCGCCGGCAAAGCTTCTTCGGCGTGCTGATGGCGATCGTGTCGTCGATGCTCGTCGAGCGCACCGACCGCGGTGACGACATGTTCACGACCATCCTGGCCAGGCACTGCGACCACGTGCTGGACACCGGCGCCCTCGAGCTACTGCCGGCACCAACGGTCCCGGAACCGTTGCAGGCCAACGCCGCCGACGAGGGTGCGCACCAGCCCACCGACGAGCCGTCGTGGAGTGAGAGCTGGTACTTCGACTTCGTCGACGCCGGGCAGGGCATCGGCGGGTGGATCCGGCTGGGACTGCTCCCCAACCAGGGACGCTCCTGGATCAACGCGCTGGTGTGCGGCCCGGACATGCCGACGGTCGCCGTGCTCGACTTCGACGCCCCGTTGCCCGCCGACCACGCCGCGGTCCGGTCGGCGGCGGCCGAACTCCGCCTGGATGCCGTCGCCCCGCTGCAGGAGTACCGGGTGTCGTTGACCGGACGGGGGGAGGCGCACGACGATCCGGCGGCACTGCTGCGCGGGGAACCCGGAAGGCCCGTCGACCTCGCCATGGACATCACGTGGACGACGGCGGGCACGCCGTATCAGTATCGGCTGTCGTCGCGATACGAGATTCCCTGCACGGCAACGGGAACGGTGACCATCGACGGCACGGAACACCGCATCGCGGGCGTGCCCGCCCAACGCGACCACTCGTGGGCGGCCAGGGACTGGTGGAGCATGGATTGGGTGTGGAGCGCCCTGCATCTCGACGACGGCGCGCACGTCCACGGACTGGATTTGCGGATCCCCGGCGCGCCCCGACTGGCGGCGGGATACCTGCAGGGCGGGGGCGCCCCGATGGTCGAGTTCGACCGCGTGGTGGCCGAGGAGACGTTCGCCGGCGACCTGCCGGTGACGACGACGCTGCGATGCGACCCCGGGGGTTTCGTCGCACGCGCCGACGTTCGGGGTCACGCCCCAGTCCGGCTGGTGGCACCGGACGGTCGCGTCAGCCTGTTCCCGCGCGCGTGGGCCACCGTCACCACGACCGACGGTCGCAGCGGCGTCGGCTGGCTCGAGTGGAACCGCAACCAGGCGTGACGCCGACCCGCCGCGCGGTGCCGGGGATCGCGATGGTCGCAGTTGGTGTGGTGCTCGCCGGCTGTGGAGGTGGGTCGTCGCCGACGGTGTCGAAGGAGGCGCTGCAGGCCGACGTGGCGGCCCGATTGGACGACGACGGCGAGGCCCCGCGGTCGGTGGTCTGCCGGGAGGATCTCGTCGGCGAGATCGGCCGCACCTCACGCTGCGACGTGGTCGTCGACGACACGAACAGCTTTCAGCCCATCGTCACCGTCACCGACGTGTCGGGCGGCACGGTGTCCTACGAGATGACGCCCGCGTTGTCACGAGCGCAGCTGGAGGCGGCGGTGGCGCGGCTCGTCGTCCAGGGCGGGGGGCCGCCGGTCGACTTCGTCGCCTGCGAGTCGGGATTGGTCGGCAACGCCGACGCGGAGGCCTTTTGCGACGTCGACGCCGGCGGTACGCGGCACCGGCGCACGGTCCGGGTCACGTCGGTGTCGGGTTTGACGATGAACTTCAGTCTGACGGCGGGTTGACGACGCTGCTGGCGGCCTCGTCGATGATTGCGCGCATGGCGCGTTCGGCGCCCTCCTCGTCGCGCAGCCGGATGGCACGGGCCACCTCGTCGTGCAGCGCGATGGCGGCGGGGTTGGGGGTCTCGGGCATGAGCCCGTGGTGGGTACGTCCGGCGAGCACCTCGGCCACCACGCCGTTGAGTGCGCGGAACATCTCGTTGCCGCTGGCCGCCAGCAGCGTTCGATGGAACACCTTGTCGGCCAACAGGTACGACTCCAGATCACCGGAGCGGCCGTGCATCACCATGTCGGAGACGGCGGCCGCCATGATGCGGCACTGGTGTGGATCGGCGCGACGGGCGGCCAGCGCCGCGGCCGTGGGCTCGAACCCGCGGCGCAGTTCCGACAGCGACACCAACTGTGCGGCGCGGTCGCCCGACTCGAGGCGCCAGCGAATCACCATGGGGTCGAACACGTTCCATCGCTCCACCGGTTGGATCGTGATCCCGACGCGGCGCCGCGAGGCGACCATGCCCATGGACTCCAGGACCCGGATGGCCTCGCGGGCCACGCTGCGTGACACGCGGTGGCGGTCGCTGATGCCGTCGAGCGTGATCACCTGGCCGGGCGCCAGGGCGCCGGAGACGATCTCGGCGCCGATGGCGGCCAGCACGTTGTCGTGCAGCGCCCGGACGCTCGACGGTGTGACCACGCCATACATCTTGTCATAAGCCTCAGGGATTGAAATAAGAATGGCATTCACGGGCCGTAGGTTGCAAACGTCAGATCTTTGATGCAGGGTGTGTGACATGCAGCACCTTGGGGTAGGCGCAGTGCCGTGGGCGGACCGATGAATCCGGTGGTGGTCATGGGGGTGTCGGGATCGGGCAAGTCCACGGTGGGGGCGGCGCTCGCGCAGCGTCTGCGGGTGCCGTTCGCCGACGCCGACGACTTCCACCCGCAGGCCAACATCGACAAGATGACCGCGGGGCACCCCCTCGACGACACCGACCGCAAACCATGGCTCGAGGCCATCGGAGATTGGCTCGCGGCGCATGCGCACGGTGGCGTGATGAGTTGCTCGGCACTCAAGCACGAGTACCGTGACGTACTCCGCGCACACTGCGCAGGCGTGTCGTTCCTGCACTTGGCAGGCACGCCCGAGGTCATCGGACGCCGTCAGGCCAGCAGGCCGGGCCACTTCATGCCCGCCTCACTGCTGCAATCCCAGTTCGACACGCTCGAGCCACTCACGGCCGACGAGCACGGCATCACCATCGACGTCGACCAGAGCATCGACGCCATCGTCGACGACTACGTCGCACGGACCGGAGCGGAGGACAGATGAACCCGGTGAGCACGATCCTGGCCGACGCGCCGAAACTCACCGAGCCGGTGGCGGCCATCCCGCAACTGGTCGTCGCCTTCCTCGCGGGCATCGCGGTGATCGTCGTGCTCATCACGGTGATCAAGCTGCACCCGTTCCTCGGGCTCATCTTCGGTGCCCTCACCGTCGGACTGGTGGCGGGTGAGGACTTCGCGAAGGCGCTGAAGTCGTTCACCGACGGCTTCGGTTCCACCGCGGCCAGCGTCGGCATCCTGATCGCGCTCGGGGCGATGTTCGCGAAACTGCTCGCGGACTCCGGCGGCGCCGACGAGATCGTCGACACCATCATCGGTCGGGCGTCACCACGCATGCTGCCCTGGGCGATGGCGCTCGTCGGCGCGATCATCGGCCTGCCGATGTTCTTCGAGATCGGCCTGGTGCTGTTGATGCCGGTGATCTACCTGGTGGCGCGGCGCTCCGGCCAGTCGCTCATCACCATCGGCATCCCCGCGCTTGCGGGCCTCTCGGCCATGCACGGATTCGTGCCGCCGCACCCCGGCCCGCTCACCGCGATCGGCTATCTCGACGCCGACCTCGGTGTCACGTTGGCGCTCGGCGTCGCCGTGGCGATCCCGACGATCATCGTCGCCGGACCGCTGTTCGGCAGGCTCGCGGGCACGTGGGTCGTCGTCGACGCCCCGGACACGTTCGACGCCGACCGGTCCTCCGACGCCGACCGGCGCCCGTCCTTCGCGGCCACGATGTTCTCGGTGCTGCTGCCCGTGGTGCTGATGCTCGGCAAGGCGCTGGTCGACATCTTCATCGCCGACGAGAATCAGTGGTTCCGCCGCACCTTCGACACGTTGGGCACGCCGCTCATCGCCCTGCTGATCGCCGTCATCGTCGGCTTGTTCACCCTCGGCCGCGGGTCCGGCATGACCCGGTCGGAGATCACCACGTGCATCGAATCGGGGTTGCCGCCGGTGGCCGGCATCATCCTCATCGTCGCCGCCGGCGGCGGCTTCAAGCAGGTCCTGGTCGACACCGGGATCGGCACCGCGCTGGCCGAATGGGCAGAGAACAGCAACATCTCGGTGCTGGTCCTGGCGTGGGTGCTCGCCGTGCTCATCCGGCTCGCGACCGGATCTGCCACGGTGGCCACGATCACGGCGTCGTCGCTGGTGGTGGGACTGGTCGAGGGTATGAGCACCGGGCAGGTGTCGCTGGTGGTGCTGGCGGTCGGCGCGGGTTCGCTGTTCTTCTCCCACGTCAACGACGCCGGGTTCTGGTTGGTGAAGGAGTACTTCCGCCTGAGCGTCGGCCAGACCGTCAAGAGCTGGTCGATCATGGAGACCGTGCTGTCGGTCAGCGGTCTGGCGGTCGTGCTGCTGCTCGACCTGGTGGTGTGACGGCTAGGTCTTCACGACCTGCGTGCCGCCCGCCATCTCGTCGTGCTTGCCCTGCTTGGTGACGCTGCTGCTGATGGTGACGGCGATGACGATCATCGCGATCACGCCGAGCAGGCCACCGACGAAGGGAATGACGGGCAGCAGCGTGAACAGGTTGCGGATCGCCGACTGCTTGAGGTCGGGCTTGACCGCTCCGCCCGCACCCCGCACGTGCAGGCCCAGGACCTTCTTGCCGGGGGTCCAGCCCTGCGTGGTCTCGAAGAGCACGAAGTACGCGAACGCCAGGACGCCGGTGAACAGCCCGGTCACCATGACATCGGACATCGTGTCGGTCACCAGGGCGAGCACCAGTCCGACGATCGCCACCAGGATCCCGTCGATGACGCGGGCCAGCCAGCGGACGAGGAGACCGCCTGGCTGGCCCGCAACGGGTTGCGAATCGCCGTAGGAACCGGGGTAGGGGTAGCCAGCGCTCATGCGCCCAATCTACCGCCGGGGGTCACCGGCGACGCTTGACTTCCTTTCGGGCGGTGTCGGCCAACTCGAGTCCGCGGTCGCGCGCCGTGTCGGCGAGGTCGGCGCCGCGGTCGCGCGCGGTGTCGGCGAGTTCAGCGCCGCGCTTCTGCGCGACCTCGGCCCAGTCGGCGCCGCGCTTCTGGGCGACCTTGGCCAGCTTCTCGCCGCGCTTGCGCGCCTTCTTCGCCAGCTTGTCGCTGCGCTTCTCGGCCTTCTTCGCGAGCTTCTCGCTGCGCTTCTGGGCCACCTCCGCGAACTCGGCGCCGCGGTCGCGTGCCGTGTCGGCCAGGTCGGCACCACGCTTCTGGGCGACCTCGGCCCACTCCGCACCGCGCTTCTGAGCGACCTCGGCGAGCTTCTCGCCGCGCTTCTGGGCGACCTCGGCCAGCTCCGCACCGCGCTTTTGGGCCACCTCGGCCAACGGCGCGGCCCGCTCGAGGGCGACGTGGGCGAACTCCCGCCCGCGCTCGGCTCCCACGTGCAGTCCGCTCTGCACGTTGTGTCCGACGCGGTCGACCAGTTCGCTGTCGATGAGCGCCGAGTGCGACGACGGCAGCACCTGGGAGACGGCGCCACCGACCGACTCGGACACCTTGCGCGCGGCGCGGCGGCCACGCCAGCCCAGCGAGGGCTTGCCCTCGGTGTCCACCGAGGCGATGATCAGACCGCCGATGAGGCTGACGTCGGCCAGGAACGCGCGTCGCTCGGCGGCCTTGCGCTCGGGGTCCGACTCGTTCCAGAAGGCATGGCTGCCAAGGCCACCCGGCACGACGCTGAGAGCCAGGGCGGCCGATGCCACCCGGGGCAGCTTGCCCGAGGCCAGCAGCAGGCCGGCGCCGATCTGCACGCCGGCGGTGACCTTGGCGACGGTCTCGGCGTCGGTGGGGACGTTCGTGCCGACGGGGTCGGGGAGCTTGGACAACCCGTCCAACGCGGGCTGCGCCGCGTCGGCCGCCGGCTTCGGGCTGCGCAGCGACTCCACGCCGCGAGCGATGAACGTGGTGGCCAGCATGGGACGGGCGACGCGACGAATCAACATGCGGGCGATATTCCCACGCGGTCACCGTCACAAACCCGGATTTGATCTTCATCGGGGCGCCGGTCACTGCCGGGGCTCGGGCACTCACGCGGTAGTTTCGGCTCTGACGTCGAAGCATTCGTCGTCGAACACGCCAGCAGCGCCAGAAGGAGATGTCGGTGGCACTCGTCGCGGGAATCGACTCCTCGACCCAGTCGTGCAAGGTCCTCGTCTGCGATGCCGATTCCGGCGAGATCGTGCGTTCCGGTTCGGCGCCGCACCCCGGTGGCACCGAGGTGGACCCGGCGGCGTGGTGGCAGGCGCTCGGCGAGGCCGCGACGGCTGCAGGTGGCCTCGACGACGTGGCCGCCGTCTCTGTCGGCGCGCAACAGCACGGCATGGTCTGCCTCGACGGTGACGGCACGGTGGTGCGACCCGCACTGCTGTGGAACGACACCCGTTCGGCCGACGCGGCGGTCGCTCTCATCGACGAGTTGGGCGGCCCGGCGGCGTGGGCCGAGCGCATCGGCGTCGTGCCCGTCGCCGCCATCACCGCCACCAAGCTGCGCTGGTTGGCCGACGCCGAGCCCGCCCATGCCGACGCCACTGCCGCGGTGTGTCTGCCGCACGACTGGCTCACGTGGCGGCTGGCGGGTTCGGGCGACCTCGCGGAACTGCGCACCGACCGCAGCGACGCCAGCGGCACCGGGTACTTCTCGGCGCGGTCGGATGCCTACGACCTCGAGCTGCTCGAGATGGCCTGCCGCGGCCGTCGCCCGCACGTCCCGGCCGTCCTGGGTCCCCGCGACAGCGCCGGGCGCACCCGCAGCGGCGCGACGCTGGGCCCGGGGGCGGGGGACAACGCCGCCGCCGCGCTCGGCATCGGTGCCGGACCTGGCGACTGCGTGGTGTCCCTGGGGACGTCCGGCGTGGTGAGCGCCGTGGGCGACGCGGCGTCGCAGGACGCCAGTGGGCTGGTCGCCGGGTTCGCCGACGCGACCGGTCGCCAACTGCCCCTGGTCTGCACGCTCAACGGTGCGCCCGTGCTGGCGGCGGCCACGAAGATGCTCGGTGTCGACTTCGACGAACTGGACCGGTTGGCCCTGGCGGCACCCGCCGGTGCCGAGGGATTGGTCCTGGTGCCGTACTTCGACGGCGAGCGGTCGCCGAACCTTCCCAACGCGCAGGGCGCTCTGCAGGGCATCACGACGCGAAACCTGTCGCCCGCCAACGTGGCCCGCGCTGCCGTCGAAGGTCTGCTGAGTTCGATCGCATTCTGTCTCGACCAGATCACCGCCCAGGGGGTCGCCGTGGAACGGGTGCTCCTGGTCGGCGGGGGAGCCCGGTCGGAGGCGGTGCGCAGGCTGGCGCCTGCGGTGCTGGGCAAGCCCGTACAGGTGCCCACGCCCGGCGAGTACGTCGCCCTCGGCGCGGCGCGGCAGGCGGCGTGGGTGCACTCCGGGCAGGAGGCCCCGCCGCAGTGGTCGGCCGGTGCGACGAGCACGTTCGAGGCGGACCCGACACCCGAGGTGGTCGAGCGCTACCAGGTGGCGCAGCGCCTGACACTGGGCCAGTGACGCTCACCCCGCCTGGGGTCGAGGCCAATCGGCCTGGAACACCTCGCCGTTGGTGGGTGTCATGCGTTCCAGCACCGCGCGTAGCGGTGACCAGGTGGCTCGACCCACGCGTGTGACGGCGTAGGCCGTCAGGATGACGGGGTCGCGCAGCGGCAACACCTTGACGCCGGCGACGGTGGGTCTTCCGATGGGCAGCAGCCCCACCCCGAAGCCGGCGACGATGAGGTCCTCGACGAGGTCGAGGCTGTCGATCTGGTGGGCGATCTTCGGGGTGAAGCCCGCCAACGCGGCCAACGTCCGCACCGCAGCCTCGTCGGCGGTATTGCGCGAGTTCACGATCCACGGCGTGCCGGAGTATCGCGACAGGTCGGGCACGCCGTCGGGTTCGTCGTCGGGCACGCCGAGCCCCCAGGGGATGGACCACAGGGCGACGGCATCCAGCGATGGGCTCGGCGACGCCGGCGCCAGGTTGTAGTCGTAGGTGAGCGCCAGGTCGAGGTCGTCCCTGCCGAGCATGGCGAAGGCCTCACTGGGTTCGAATTCGTAGATCACCACGTCGATGCCGGGGTGCTGCGTGCCGAGGTCGGCCAGGATGGGCAGCAGCGAGACCCGCACGCCGGTGGCGAACCCGCCCACCCGCAACGTCCCCGCAGGCTCGGCGTCCGGATCGAGGTCCAGGCGCGCCGCGTCGACGGCGGCCAGGATCCGGACGGCGTGGTCGGCGAGCCGCCGGCCCGCGGGCGTCAACCGCACGCGGCGTCCGTCGGGTTCGACGAGCGTGGTGCCGGTGTCACGCGCCAGCGCGGCGATCTGCGCCGATACCGTCGACGTGGTGAGGCCGTGGGCTTCCGCGACGGCCCGCATCGAACCCAGTCGCGACAGCGCGAGCAGCAGGTGCAGGCGTCGGGTGTCCACGAGACGATTGTCCCGCACGGATCGAGGGCCACGCGGAGGGTCGATCGCCGTATGCGACGATGCCGGAATGACCGCGGGCCCCGCACACTTCGTGCGCACCACCGACGACGGCTACGAGCCGACCCCGTTTGCGCAGAGCCTCTGGGGCGATGATCATCTCAACGGCCCCGCGGTAGTCGGGTTGGCGGCATCGGTGCTCGAGGAAGGGTTCGGGGAGGCCGATCTGCTGCCCGCGCGGCTCACCGTCGACCTGTTCAAGGCGGCGCGGGGCGTCCCGACGACGGTCACCTCGCGGCTGGTGCGCGACGGCAGGAGAGTGCGCAACACCGAGTGCGAGATCGTTCAGAACGGCGTGCCGGTGGCGCGCGCGGTCATGACGCAGTATCGGCGTTCGGCATCTCCGCCGGGCGAGGAGTGGAGCAGGACAACGCGATTCGACTTCCCCGCCGACGTTGATGTGGGTCAGCACGTCTACGTCGGCTGCGACGACCTGGGCTGGACGCCGGGGATCGCCGAGCACCAGAATGCGGCGCGCAAGCGGGCGCTGCAGCGGCCCATCGCCGCGATCGCCGGCCGCATCAATTCGCCGTTCGTCAATGCCGTGCTGGCCGCGGAGACCACCAGCCTGGTGACCAATCTCGGCTCGGCCGGTGTCGGTTACATCAACGGCGATCTCACCGTGGCCCTGTGCCGACTGCCCGTCGGCGACTGGATCGGGTTGCAGGCCGACGACCACCTCACCGCGGAAGGCATCTCGACGGGCACCGCCACGCTGTTCGACGTCGACGGACCGTTCGGCACCGGCATGGTCACGGCGGTGAGCAATCCGGCAGCGCAGATCGACTTCACCACCAATTCGCGGTCGGAGCTGATCCGCTGACCGGTGGCGGACGTCCGGCGGCGGCGCGCACGTAGGGTGAGGTCCGTGGATCTGCTGCTCGGCATCGACATGGGGACCGGAAGCACCAAGGGTGTCCTCGTCGACACGGCGGGCGTCGTGGTCGCCTCGGAGACCGTGACGCACGCCATGAGCCTGCCCCGGCCGGGTTGGGCGGAGGTCGACGCCGAGGGCCTGTGGTGGCGCGAGGTGTGCGAGATCAGCCGTAGGCTCGTCGCTCGGATCCCGGGGTCCGGGCGGTTGGCGGCGATGTGCGTCAGTGGCGTGGGACCGTGCCTGGTGCTCTGCGACGCCGAGTTGAGGCCGTTGCGGCCGGCGATCCTGTACGGCATCGACACTCGCGCGACCGACGAGATCTCCTCGTTGACAGCGGAGTTCGGGCGGGACGCGATCCTCGATCAGGCGGGCACGCTGCTGTCGAGTCAGGCCGTGGGACCCAAGTTGGAATGGGTCCGACGCCACGAACCGGAGGTGTTCGAGGCGGCTCGCGGGTGGTACGGGTCCAACTCGTATGTCGCGGCCAAGCTGACCGGCGAGTACGTGATGGACCACCACACCGCCAGCCAGTGTGACCCGCTGTATGCGACACGCCGGTTCACCTGGAATCTGCCGTGGGCGGAGCGCATCTGCGGTCGTCTGCCGCTGCCGCGGCTGGTGTGGCCCAGTGACGTCGTCGGCGTCGTGCATGCCGAGGCTGCCGAGGCGACGGGGGTGCCGGTGGGCACGCCGGTGGTGGCGGGCGCGGTCGATGCGTACTCCGAGGCGTTCTCGGTGGGGGTTCGGCACGCCGGGGACCAGATGCTGATGTACGGCTCGACGATGTTCCTGGTGCAGATTCTCGGGGAGTACCACAGTGATCCGACGCTGTGGACGACGGCGGGCATCGAGCACGGCAGTTTGGCCTTGGCGGCGGGCACGTCGACGGCGGGCAGCTTGATCGGCTGGTTGCAGACCATCACGGGAGGCGCCCCGTTCGAGCAGTTGATGGCGGAGGTGGCGGCGGTTCCGCCGGGCAGCGAGGGCCTGCTGGTGTTGCCCTACTTCGCAGGCGAGCGGACGCCGGTGTTCGATCCGCAGGCGCGCGGGGTGTTCGCCGGGTTGACGCTGAGGCATGGCCGGGGTCATCTGTTCCGTGCCGCCTACGAGGGCATCGCGTTCGGGATCCGGGAGATCCTGGAGCGGTTCGACGATGCGCATTCCGGTACCAGGACCGTGGCCGTGGGCGGGGGGTTGCGAAGTTCGGCGTGGACGCAAGCGGTCAGCGACGTCACGGGCCGGGTTCAGTTGGTACCCGAGCAGGCGATCGGCGCCTCGTATGGGGATGCGCTGTTGGCGGCCATCGGGACGGGCCTCGTCGACCGTGACACCGATTGGGCGCGCATCGAGCGCGAGGTATCGCCGAACCCGCACACACGGGCGCTGTACGACGACCTGTACGGCACGTGGCGCGAGTTGTACCCGGCAACCCGCGAACAGGTGCATCGCCTGGCAGGCGTGTAGCGGGCCTGGTGCCGGCGGGCTTGGTACCGGTGGGCCTGGTACCAGTGGGCCTGGTGCCGGCGGGCCTGGTACCAGTGGGCCTGGTACCGGTGGGCCTGGTACCGGCGGGCTTGGTACCGGCGGGCGCAAGACCGTCGGGGCGCCTCGTCACGCACGCGCGTCCCGCTCCATCCCTCATCGTCGTCACCCCTCGTTGCCAAGGTCGTGCACCGGTGCGGCGAGTTCGCCGGTCGGGGGTCCCGTCGGGGGTCCCTGGGTGTGGTGCGGTGCCCAGGGATCGGTGACCGGGCAGCCGGTCCTCGGCAGGCGGCCGATGCGGTTCGGGTGGAGTTCCGGCGCCCACGGGTCGTCGATGCCGGCTCTCACGGTGGCTTCTCCGGGGATGCCGTCACTGGCATCCGATCCCGCGTCGCTGCTCGGGTCCGACTCACCGTTCCTGGCCGGGTCCGCGCCGGTATCGGTACTCGTGCCGAGATCCGCGCCGGTATCGGTATTCGTGCCGGGGTCCGCCCCGGTACGTCCGGTCCCGGCATCGACCTGCGGTCGGCTTGCCGTGCAGGCACTTTCCGCAGCGGCCGGTGGTGGGTGCAGTCGTTCGGGGTGGTGGTAGCTGTTCACCCGGGTTTGGCCGCGGTCCAGCAGCGGGGGTGGGTGCCATTCGACCTCGTGGCGGGCGTTCATCCGGGTGGTCCAGCCGCCGGTCGTGCCGACGAGACGGTTGTCCGCGCCGCACGCCAGGGCGTTGTCGTTGACGTTGGTGTTCCCGCCGGCGGCGAAGTCCTTCTTGGCGTGATGCACCTGGCAGCCGTAGGCGGGCACGGTGCAACCGGGTTTGGTGCAGCCCCCGTCGCGGGTGATCAGGGCGAGGCGTTGCACGACGGTGGCGGTGCGGCGGGTCTGGAACAGGTCGAGGACCTTGCCGGTCGCATCGTCGAACAGCGTCAGGAACCCGGTGGTGGTGGATTGGGCGGCCAGCTGCAGCATCTCGCGGCGCGTCAGCACGGTCCCGCCGCCGGTCACCCCGACGCCGGCGCGCGACTCCAGATCGGCGAGGGTGGTGCGGATCAGGATCGCCGTGGGAATCCCGTTGAGCCGGCCCAGTTCACCCTTGGCCAGGGCCGTGCGGTGGAGGAACGCCAACGCGTCGTGACGGCGCTGGGCCAGGGTGCGGTCATCGGCGTCGATCTGCGCTTGGCTCGGCGTCCCCGACGTACAGGGCTCGTCGTCGGCGGGGTTGCACATCCCGGGGGCAGCGAACTTCGCCAACAGCACCTCCAACGCCGCCCACGCCGCGGCGGTCATCACCACGTTCACCGCCACGGTGCCATCGGCGGCCTGCTTGCCGACGGTCATGCCACGACGCCGCACCCCGTCCTCGTCGGTGGGTTCCGGCCCGTCTTGATCGAGGAGGTACAGGGTGCGCTTGAGGTCGGTGGCCAACTGATGGGGCGCCATGGTCGTGGCCGCCCGCGCCCACGCGACCTCCAACCCCGACCGCTGCATCGGGTCGACGTGGCCGGGGATCTTGGCGACCGCGTCGCGGATCACGGTCACGTGGTCGGCGTTGATCACTCCGTGCGCCACCGCGATCGCGGTGGCGGGCAGCTTCGGTGGCATCGGCTGTCCGGTCAGAGACCGTCGGGGCCCGAGGTCGGCGGCCACCGCGACGCGGCGCTTGGCCTCCCTGGGGTGCAGGTTCAGCCGGGTCTGCAACGCATCGGCGAGACTCTTGGCGCCGAGCTGGGCGGGCGGGGTGTCGGCGTCCAGGGACGTGATCAGGCGATGTTCGAGCGCGGGGATGCGGCAGCGGTGGGTCTCCAGCTCGGCCAGTAGCTCCACCCGCTCGGCGGCGTCGAGTGATTCGAGGTCGCAGGAAGCCAGCGCATCCACGGCGGCACGCAACGCTGCCACCGACTCTGCCACCATCCCCGCCCGCATGCTTCGAACATACATTCGATGTCTGACACATCCGTCGTCGCCGGACCCAGACGAGCGTCGGGTGCGCTTCGATTGCCGTCATGGTCGTGATCGCGTCGAGTTGACGACCCTCACGGCAACCGGAACGGCCATGCCTCGATCCCTGACCGCGCGCCCCGGCGAACTGCGAGCGCGCACCGACCGCGTCAGGCGGAGGCGGCGAGAGCCTTGCGATCCTCGTCGGCGAAAGTGTCCTCGAGGTGCAGCGGCGAGTAGTCGACGTCGATCTCGGCCAGCGGGCGGCCGCGTGCACTGCTGATGGTCCCGAACCGACGCATGCCCTTGTCTGCCGCGTAGTTCTGGAATTCCTCCTTCTGGAGGTTGAACGGCACCTCGTCGTAGAGGTCGTACGCGTCGTCGGTGTTCTGCAGCGCCAGCGGGATCAGTTCGTTCATGCGCTGCTCGAACACCGCCCAGTTGTGGTCGTCGGCCGCGACGTGCCGTCGGCAGGTGAACGTGCCCCACGCCATGTGGCGGCGTTCGTCATCGCCGATCCTGCGGACCAGCTCCTGCATGCCGGGAAGAATGTGGTTGTCCACGCAAATGCGATGCCACGCATAGTATCCCGTCAACGCCATCATCCCCTCGATGACGTGGTTGTAGGTCGCCGACGCACGTACCTGGGCGGCCGGCGACGGATCGGTGGCGAGCGCGTCGAGCGAGGCGGGCAGTTCCTCGTAGAAG
Organism: Mycobacterium sp. DHQP2018-32-09; assembly: GCF_058148405.1. Classification (NCBI taxonomy): domain Bacteria; kingdom Bacillati; phylum Actinomycetota; class Actinomycetes; order Mycobacteriales; family Mycobacteriaceae; genus Mycobacterium; species Mycobacterium sp. DHQP2018-32-09. The sequence goes on from NZ_JBYVYK010000013.1 coordinate 54,728, forward strand.
ATGGTTCGATAGGTCGGCAGGTCGTCGACGAGGACCTGTAGGTCTTCGGTCACCCCGACGGCATCGAGCCACAGCCGGAACACCTGGGTGTGCTTGGCCTCCTCGAAGGCGAACTGCGTCAGGTACATCTCGTCGCCCAGGCGGCCCTCGGCACGCATCGCCGTCATGAAGGGCTGGATGTCCTGTGTCACGGCCTCTTCGCCGGCGATGAATTGGGCGCACAGCCGGGTGGCCCATTCGCGTTCCAGGTCGGTGAGCTTCTCCCAGTCGGCGCGGTCCCGGGAGAAGTCGATGTCTGCGGGATTCCAAAACTTCGCGTTGCCGCCGGCGAAGAGCTTGAGCGGCAGGCTGTCCCAGTTTAGGCCGCCGGCGGCCAGTGAATCCGAGTGTGTCCTATTCATGTGGGTGGGTACCTCCGGTGGTGGTGATGGTGAGGGTTCGTGGCGCGACCGATCCGAAAGCCGTTGCCAGCACGGCGACATAGCGTCGGACGACGAGCGCGGGTTGATCGGGCGTCTGTTCGTCGAGGCCGAGGACGGGGTCCATGCCCCGCACGTACGGCGCCAGGGCCAAGTGCGGCAACAACATCAGCAGCAGCGACAGCAGCGCCTCGACATCGGCGTCGGCGCGCAGGTCGCCGCGCTCGCGCGCGTGCCGCACCAGCGGCCGCAGCACGTCCAGGTAGTGCCGGTGGACGACGGCTCGAACGCTGACTCGGGCGTCGGTGTCGACTTCGAAGCTGGCCGCCGCGTGCAACGCCCGGTCGCGTGGATGCTCGGCGAAGTAGGCCACCCACACGTCGAGCAGGTCGGTGAGGAACTCGAAGAACGGTCGGCTCTCGTCGAGCAGGCGAATCTGGTCTTCCATGTGGGACCGGACCCGCTGACTGCCCACGTCGGTGATGTAGGCGTACAGGTCTCGTTTGTCGGCGAAGTATTGGAAGAGGCTGCCCTTGGCCACGCCTGCTCTCCGGGCGATGACATTCAGGCTGCCGCCGGAGAAGCCGTGCGTGGCGAACTCCGACTCTGCGGCGGCCACCACCGCCGCCCGGCGTTCACCACCGAGACGGGACCAGGTGACCGTCGGCATGGCGCCTCCCAGTGATGTGACCAGTGGTCACTTTACTGTGATGCAGGCCACTCTTCAATGGTCCAACCGCCGGTTTCGCCGATTGTCCGGCATCGATCAATGGGAGCGGAGATGCCTCACCCGTCGTCGACGCCGATCTCACGGTGAACTCGGTGTGGGGGAGCGGTTGCCGTTTCGGGGTGTGCGCGCTCAGGAGATGGAGGGAGCGGACGTGGAATGCCGTCGCGTCTCGTCGGACAGGGGTGGCGATGCCGGCCGCTCGCCGCGGCGCAGGAAGTAGGCTGCGAGACTTGACATCAGGGCAACACCGACGCAGTAGGCGACGATGTACGACCAGTGGCCGTCACCGGCGGCCAGGAGCGCGGTCCCGATGATGGGCGACAGCCCGCCGCCGAGGGTGGCGCCGATCTGCTGGGTCATGGACAGGCCCGTGTAGCGCACGTTGACCGGATACAGGTTTCCGAACAGCGCACCCTGGGCTCCGTACATGGCGCCGTGCCCGATCGCGAGGCCGAGCGTCATCGCCAACGCCATGGCTGCGAAGCTTCCCGTCTGCAGCAGGAGGAAGAAGGGGACGCTCAAGGCGGCCTGGAACAGGGCGCCTCCGATGTAGACGCGACGGCGTCCGATCCGATCGGACAGCGCGCCGAACAGGGGCAGGGTGAAGCACTCGATGGCGCAGGCCACCAGTACCGCCATCAGGACCGTTCCCCGGGGAAGGTCGAGTTCGGTGGTGACGTAGGCGATCGCCACGACGTAGTAGATGTTGAACAGTCCGGATTCGGCGATCTTGGCGAGGACCGAGGTGGCCAGGATCCCGCCGTGGCGGGTGACGACGTCCTTGGCCGGCATGCTCTGCACGGCCTTCTGTTCCCGCATCTGGACGAATTCGGGGCTCTCGGTGACCTTGAGCCGGATGTAGACGCCCACGCCGATCAGGACGATGCTGGCGAGGAAGGGCAGTCGCCAGGCCCATTCCTCGTAAGCGCCAGCCGGTAGGACGCCGTCGAGCACGGCGACCAAGGCGACCGGAATGAGGACTCCAGCCGGGGTCCCGATGTGAACGAGAGACGTGAAGAGACCCTGGCGTTCGCGCGGACTGTGTTCGAGCGCCATCAGCACGCCGCCGCCGTACTCGCCGCCCATGCCGAGACCCTGCAGCACGCGGATCGCGACGAGCAGTATCGGCGCGGCGATGCCGATGGTGTCGTAGGACGGCAAGAGGCCGATGGCGAACGTGCCGATGCCCATCATGAGCATCGTGACGATCAAGACGTTCTTGCGTCCGAGCTTGTCGCCGAAGTGTCCGAAGATGATTCCGCCGAGGGGGCGAGCGAGATACCCGACGAAATAGGTGGCGAACGCTGCCAGCGTGCCGACCAACGGCGAGTCGGACGGGAAGAAGACCTTGTTGAACACCAGTGCCGCCGTCGTGGCGTACAGCGTGAAGTCGTAGTACTCGACGGTCGTGCCCAGCGCGCTGGCCGTGACGACCCTGCGCAACGGTGCTCGCGTGCTCTGCGTCGATGCATGCTCGTTCATGATTCCCCTTGCCGGGATGTCGAAGATGTCCGTAGTTGATATGTGATGTATCAGATACTAATTGGCGGTGATGGCGGACACAACACCCGTCGTGCAGTGTCCGCCATCTCCGAGTGATCAGCGCAGCTCGAGCGGCAGTGCGGCGGCCGGCACGTTCTGGAACGTCACGGGGCGGCGAAACCGATCGACGGCGGCGGTACCCACGGAGGTCGTCTGAGGTGCGGTGCTGGCGGGGTAGGGGCCGCCGTGCTGCTGGGCGGCCGTGACCGACACGCCGGTGGGCCACTGGTTCCACACCACGCGGCCGACGTGCTCGGCGAGTCGCGGAATCAGCGCCAGCGCCTGCGCATCCGGCTCTTCGGCGCCGATGACGGTGCCCGTCAACTGACCACCGACGGCGTCGACGACCGCCAGCGCGTCGGCGGCATCTCGATACTCCACGACCACCGCCGCCGGCCCGAAGACCTCGTGCTCGAGGATGTGAGGTGCGTCGAGGATCGCCTCGGACGTCGTTCGAAACAGCGGCATCGGCCCGTCGAACGGCCGCCCCGTGACCGCATTCGTCGGCGGACCGACGAGTGCGGACAGGCCGTCGGCGGATGCCACGAAGGCTTGCGCGATTCGTTCGTTGAGCATCTCGCCGACGCTGACGGAGGGCACCCTGGCGATGAAGTCATCCGCATCGGGCACGATGACGACGCCCGGTTTGGTGCAGAACTGGCCGGCTCCCAGAGAGACGGACTGGGCAAACTCCCGGGCGATGTCGTCGGCGCGGGCGCGCCAACCGTCGAGCGTGACCACCACCGGATTGGTCGAGCCCAGTTCGCCGAAGAAGGGAATGGGTTCCGGGCGAGACGTGGCGATGTCGAACAGGATCCTGCCGACCCGGGTCGAACCCGTGAAAGCCCCGGCCTTGATCCTGGGGTCCATCAGCGCAGCGGCTCCGTCGTCGTCGGATGAGACGGTTCCCATGGCCCCCTTGGGGGCGATGCCGGAGAGGGTGTCGATCACCACGTCGGCTGTCGCGACGGACAATTCGGGGTGACCGGGATGGGTCTTGACGATCACCGGGCAGCCGGCGACGAGGGCGCTGGCCGTGTCGCCGCCGAAGACCGAGAATGCGAACGGAAAGTTACTCGCCGCGAAGACGACGACCGGCCCGAGCGGCACGGTCGTGCGACGCAGGTCCGGGCGCGGACCCATCGGCCAGTCGGCGTCGGCGGGGTCGATGCGCACGTCGACGCCGTGGGCGTGCTCCACCGCATCCGCCAGGAGTCGGGCCTGGAAGGTGGTCCGGAAGAGTTCGCCGCGCAGCCGCGGTTCGGGGAGATGGGTCTCGCGGATCGCCAGGGGGACCAAGTCCTCGGAGGCGGCGTCGAGTGCATCGGCGACGGTACGCAACCAGGATGCTCGCTCTTTGGCCGATGCCCGCGCCATGGGCCGGGCCGCGTCTGCGGCCATGGCCAGGGCGGACTCAAGGGTCGCCGTCGCCGTGCCGGTGGAGGTGGCGCCGGTGGAGGTGGAGGTGGTGCCGGTGGAGATCGTCATGGTGGCCCGGGTCCCTTTCTGGACAGCGCCCCAGCCGTCTCAGTCGGGGGCGCTGTTTCTCATGTCTTCGGTGGTCCATTCCTCGACCTCGTCGAGGTGGATGGCGGCGGCCTCTCGTGCCGCGACGACGTCGCGGGCCGCCATGGCGTCGAGAATCTGCAGATGTCGTGCGCTCGAGCCTTCGGCGCGATGAGGACCGGTCGCGCCCAGGACGCGCAGCCAGGCGATGAACGGCTCGACCGAACCGCGAGCCTTCATCATCCGCTCGTTCCGGGTTTCGGCGACGATCTCGCGGTGCAACCGCATGTCGCTGTGGAAGAACGGCTCGAAATCGCCGTTGCGCAAGGCGACGATCGCCTCCTCGGCCTCGGCCCGAAGGTCGGCGATCTTGCTCAGCGGCATCGTCGCGGCCGCGACGCCCGTCGCCACCCATTCGATGCCCTTGCGCAGCTGACACACCTCGTGGACGTCCCGAATGCCGGGTCGAGCGACGAACGTCCCTGAGCGCGGCCGAGTTTCGACGAGCTGGTCGTGATCGAGCTGAGCGATCGCGTCGCGTACGGGGGTACGGGACACACCGAACTCGCGGGCGACCGCCTGGGGGTCCAGGCGGTCACCCGGTGGATAGAACCCGGAGGTGATCCGATCCCTGAGCACGCGATACAGCTGGCTGGCAATGGAGTCGACCATCAAGTCGTTCGTCATCGGTTGCGGTGCTGACGGCGAGATGCTCATTGGCGCTCCATCTTCAGCATCTGATGTTCAGTCGATCAGATTAGCAGCGCGCAGAGCTTTCTCGATTCGACGAGAATCCTCGGGTGTCGCAGGCGCGAACGGCTTCCGCGGCAGGCCGCCGTTGCGGCCCTGCAAGCGCAATGCCTCCTTGAGCAACGCCGGGAGGTTCGGTCCGTCAATGGCGCGCCACACGGTCAGGACTCGATGGTGGAGTTGGCGGGCCAGTTCGTGATCGCCCTTCTGCGTGGCCTCCCACAGTTCCACCGACAGGTGCGGGGTCACGGTGGGGATGGCCGCCAGCGCACCATGCGCGCCGAGCACGAACGCCGGGTAGTGCAGGTTGTCCAAGGCGGCGAGGATGACGAATCGGTCGCTCACGTCGGCAAGGAGATCGACGAGCAGATGCATGTTGCCACCGCTCTGCTTGATGGCGACCACCTGAGGGACGTCGGCGATCATCTTGATCGTCTCGAGCGGGACCAGCGCCCACGGCACCACGTTGTAGAGAATGATGGGCAGGTCGGTTGCCTCACCGATCAACCTGTAGTGCTCGACGGTCTCCGTCGGCGACGGTGCGAACACGTAGTGCACCGGCGTGACCTGCAGTGCGTCCACGCCCACGTCCTTCAGTGCCAGGGAGTACCGAATGGCCTGCGCCGTCGAATTCTGGATGACGCCGCCGATGACCGGTACCGTGCCGTTGACCTCGTCGACGACGACCTCGCAGATGGCCTTGCTCTCTTCGAGGGACAGGGTCTGTCCCTCTCCGGTGCTGCCGCACGCGCAGATGGCGGTGACGCCGGCGTCGAGCAGGTAGCGCACCTCCGCGCGCATCAGGTCGAGATCGATGGTGTCGTCATCCCGGAAGGGGGTGACGACGGTCGAGATCATCCCGCCCAGGGGAACGTGTTTCATGGGTCCTCGCAATCGAAGTCGACAATTAGTATCTGATACATTAGATGATCAGTTGGCTTCGGTCTAGTGAGCGAACGCGTGCCGTAGGTTCGAACTGCTCGATGACGAAAGGAAGGTTCATGACGACGTCTTCGGCGCCGCCGACGTCAACCGGTCACTTCCACCCAGAGGACGGCGACCCGGTGCCGATCGCGCTGTCGGGCTTCGCCAGGGCCAACCACGAGTTCGTCGAATTGCACGAATCGCCGGTCTTCTTGACGGCGCGTCATCGCAGTGCGCGCCGCGTCGTCGGGTTGGTGTCCGGCGGTGGATCGGGGCACGAGCCGTTGCATGGGGGGTTCCTCGGCCGAGGCATGCTCGACGCGGTGGCACCCGGCAAGGTCTTCGCCTCGCCACACAATCGGCAGGTTCTGGAGGCGAGTCGGCATGCCGCCGGCAGTGCCGGCGTGCTCCACATCGTGAAGAACTACACCGGTGATCGGATCAACTTCGGCATCGCCGCCGAACGCCTCCGCCTGGAGGGGATAGAGGTACGCCGCGTCCTCGTCGACGACGACCTGGCGACCGAAAGTGCCGACACGGCAACGGGCCGTCGCGGGACCGCCGCCACCATCGTCGTGGAGAAGCTCCTCGGCGCCGCCGCCGACCAGGGTGCCGGCATCGAGGAACTCGAGCGGCTGGGTGCCCGTGTCGCATCGGTGAGCAGGAGCATCGCGGTCGCGTCTCGGGCGCAGACGACCATGCACACCGGCAACGCCGCATTCGACATCGACCCCGACGAACTGGAGTACGGCGTCGGAATCCACGGCGAACGAGCATCCGCCACGATCGCAAGACCCGCCACGGCAGAGTTGGTGCGGCGCATGACCGAACAGGTCCTCGCGGCGTTGCCGACCGGCGGCGACGTGATCGTGATCGTCAACGGACTGGGCGCCGTCACGCTCCTCGAACTCAGCGTCGTGTTCGAGTACGCCGCTCGAGTGGTCGAGGCAGCCGGCGGCCGGGTGGTGGGAAGTCTGATCGGCACCTTCGTTCCCGCGTTGGACATGCGTGGCTTCTCGATCACTCTCACCCGAACCGACGACGACATGCTCGCACTGTGGGAGGCGCCGGTCTTCACGCCCGCATTCCCGAACCGATCGATCGGCACCTCGACGGAGAGGACGTCACGATGAGCGCCCACCACACGACTGCGCGAAACCCGGAGCGCGACATCGTCTTCGGCTTCGCTGCCGCGGTCGGCGTGGCCCACGACCGACTCACACGGTTCGACCAGCACAGTGGCGACGGCGACTTCGGGGACAATCTGAGAGGCGGCGTCGACGTCGCCACCCAGCGTCTTGCCGACGGAGCGCCCTCACCGCTGTCCGCCTTGGGGGCGGTGTTCCTCGACGAGGTCGGCGGCACGTCCGGTCCGCTGCTCGGACTGCTCTTCACGGAAGTCGCGGTGGCGGTCGCGGCCGACCCGGAGTCGGCAGGCGCGTGGGCCGATGGACTGTCCGCCGGTTTGGCCGCCATCGTGCGTGTCGGCGAGGCTGCCGTCGGGGACCGGACCATGGTCGACGCGCTGGAGCCGGCAGCCCGTTCCCTTCGTGCCACCCACGATTTCGGCGCGGCCGCCCAGGCAGCTGCGCAAGGGGCCCATGCCACCGCGACGATGCGCGCGCGGATGGGCCGCGCCAGCTACGTCGGCGACCGGGCCAAGGGACAGCCAGACCCCGGCGCCGCAGGCGTTGCGCTGTTCCTGTGGGTGGTCGCTCGGGTCCTCACCCAGTCGAACGTCACGCCGCCGATCGACTGCGGGCTCGACGACCTCGAACTCGGCGAAACCCGCTGACGGCCGACACGCGGCCCCGGGGCTCACACCGCGTCGAGCAACGCCTGCGCCGTCGCGGGGTCGGTGACCAACTGCTTGAAGTGGCCGCCGAGCGCACCCGCGGCGATCGAATCCAACTTGTCCCGCCCCACGGCCACCGCGATGGTGACCGGAATGTGGCGCAGCGCTTCGAGTTCCAGGGCGATGAGCCGGTCTCCGCCCTCGAAGGCGACCTCCCTGCCCGACCGGTCGTAGAACCGTGAACACACGTCGCCGACGGCCGCCCGCAGTGACCCGGACCCGGTGGGCACGAACCGCGGGATGTCGGCGCGGGTCAATGGGGGAGCGCCGACGCCCATCAATGCGCACCGGGCGGTGGGCCACTGGTGCAACACGCGCTGGATGCTCGGGTCCTTCAGCAGCGACTGGTAGAGCTCCGGACCCGGAAGCGCGGGCGCGAACAGGTAATTCGGGCGCCCGCCAACGCGATTGGCGACGAGCCGCGTGATTTCGTTGGTCTGATACCACTCTTCCGGCTGATCGTTGCCGCCGACCGTGGGGGCGATCACGACCCCGGGCAACGGCGTCAGCTCGTGCTGCGCCACCTCGTACACGGTGCGGCCCGACGACACCAGCAGCCCGTCGCCGGGGAGCAGTCCGGCCTCGCTGAGCGCGCGTGCCACGGCGGGCGCGAGCACCCGGCCCATCACGTCGACGACGGTGCGTCCGGCGCCCGGAATGGGCATCGGCGCACTGATGAACACCTTCTCCAGGTGGAGCGCGCGGGCCAGCTGATCGGCCAGGTCGCCGGGCCGCGCCTCGGCGGGCGGGACGACCTCGATCCGCACGATGCCCTGCCGCTTGGCTTCGGCGAGCAAGCGGCTGACGGTCGCCCGACTGGTCCCCAGCCGTTCGGCCACCTCGGCCTGCGTGGCGTCGTCCTCGTAGTACAGCCGCGCAGCGGTGTAGAGCAACGACGCCGGAAAGTGGCTGGCCTCGGCCACGTGATGATTGGGGGAGGCACCGTCCGCAGCCGTCGTCGGGGGATTCTGCTGGGCCGACCGGGGCATCTGACGAGTATGGCACCAAAGCCGTCCTGCACATGTGTTCTGGACGGAATCTTGCTGAACATCGGTTCTGGACAAATGTGCACCGCGTCGATACTGTGAGCGCGACCACACATGCAGTCATTGCGATGAAGGGCAGTTGGATGACCTCACGGATCCCCGAAAAGATGCAGGCAGTCGTCTGTCACGGCCCCAACGACTACCGCCTCGAAGAGGTCGCCGTGCCGCAGCGCAAGCCCGGCGAGGCGCTGGTCAAGGTCGAGGCCGTCGGCATCTGCGCCAGCGATCTGAAGTGCTACCACGGTGCCGCGAAGTTCTGGGGTGACGAGAATCGGCCCGCCTGGGCCGAGACCATGGTGATCCCCGGCCACGAATTCGTGGGCGTCGTGGTCGAACTCGACGACGAGGCCGCGCAGCGGTGGGACATCGCCGTTGGCGACCGCGTGGTCTCCGAGCAGATCGTGCCGTGCTGGAAGTGCCGCTTCTGCAAGCGCGGCCAGTACCACATGTGCCAACCGCACGACCTGTACGGCTTCAAGCGACGCACGCCGGGCGCCATGGCCAGCTACATGGTCTATCCCGTCGAAGCGTTGGTGCACAAGGTGTCCAAGGACGTCAAGCCGGCACACGCGGCGTTCGCCGAGCCGCTGTCGTGCGCCCTGCACGCCGTGGAACGCGCCCAGATCACGTTCGAGGACACCGTCGTGGTCGCCGGTTGCGGCCCCATCGGCCTCGGCATGATCGCCGGTGCCAAGTCGAAGAACGCCATGCGCGTCATCGCGCTGGACATGGCGCCCGCCAAGCTGGAGCTCGCCAAGAAGTGCGGCGCAGACCTGGCGATCAACATCGCCGAAGAGGACGCGGAGAAGATCGTCAAGGACCTCACCGAGGGCTACGGCGCCGACGTCTACCTCGAGGGCACCGGTCACACGTCGGCCGTACCGCAGGGGCTCAACCTCCTGCGCAAGCTCGGCCGGTACGTCGAGTACGGGGTGTTCGGCAGTGACGTCACCGTCGACTGGAGCATCATCAGCGACGACAAGGAACTCGACGTGCTGGGCGCCCACCTCGGGCCGTACTGCTGGCCGGCGGCCATCAAGATGATCGAGTCCGGAACGCTGCCCATGGACGAGATCTGCACTCACCAACTGCCGTTGACCGAATTCCAAAAGGGCCTGGACCTCGTCGCGAGCGGCAAGGAATCCGTGAAGGTCTCGCTCATCCCGGCCTGAGAGGCACAGACGACATGAATCGCTTCACCGGGCCCCGGCTCTCGCGCCGGAACATGCTGGCCGCCATGGGCGTTGCCGGCGCCGCGGCCGCCAGCCTGCCCGTCCTGTCCGCCTGCGGCGTGGGCGGCAAGGCCAGCGCCCCCAACGGCGCGGGGGAGGTCAGCGGCGGTTTCGACTGGCGCAAGGCCGCCGGGTCGACCATCAACATCCTGCAGACCCCGCACCCCTACCAGCTGTCCTATCAACCGCTGCTCAAGGAGTTCACCGAACTCACCGGCATCACCGTCAACGTCGACCTCGTCCCCGAGGCCGACTACTTCACCAAGCTCAACACCGAGCTGGCGGGTGGTTCGGGCAAGCACGACGCCTTCATGCTGGGGGCCTACTTCATCTGGCAGTACGGACCGCCGGGATGGGTGGAAGACCTGGGGCCGTGGCTGCAGAACACGTCGGCCACCAGCGCGGAGTACGACTTCGACGACATCTTCGAGGGCCTGCGGACGTCGACGCGGTGGGACTTCACGCTCGGCAATCCCCTGGGCACCGGTGGCCAGTGGGCCATCCCGTGGGGCTTCGAGAACAACGTCGTGGCCTACAACAAGCGGATCTTCGACGAGAAGGGCATCACCAAGCTGCCCGACAACCTCGACGACTTCATCCAACTCGCCATCGACCTCACCGATCGTTCGGAGAACCGGTACGGGCTGTCGACGCGCGGATCGAAGTCCTGGGCCACCATCCACCCCGGCTTCATGACGCAGTACTCGCGCGAAGGTGCGGTGGACTACTCCTGGAACGGTTCGGAACTGATCGCCGAGATGGACAGCGACAAGGCCATCGCGTTCACCAAGAAGTGGATCGACTTGCAGCACCAGGCCGGGCCCACGTCGTGGACCACCTATGACTACCCCAACGCCACCGGCGATCTCGGTGACGGCAAGGCCATGATGGTGTTCGACGCCGACTCCGCGACGTACCCCAAGAACAAGCCGGGGGCCAGCAAGGAGGCGGGCAACATCGCCTGGTACGCAGGCCCCGCCGGTCCGGACGGCAACTACAAGACCAACCTGTGGACGTGGAGTTGGGCCATGTCGGCCAACAGCCGCAACAAGCTGCCCGCGTGGTTGTTCATCCAGTGGGCCACCGGCAAGGACTCGATGAACAAGGCCGTCGAAGGTGGCACGTACGCCGACCCGGTGCGAAAGTCGGTGTTCGACACCACGTTCAAGCGGGTCGCGGCCGACCAGTTCGGTTACCTGGAGGCATTCGAGACCGTCATCGGCCAGTCGAAGATCCAGTTCACGCCGCAGAAGAAGTTCTTCGACACCACGCAGAACTGGGCAGTGGCGCTGCAGGACATCTACGGCGGCGACGACGCGGCGACGCGCCTGCGCAGCCTCGCCAAGACCAACACCTCCAAGGTCAACCTCTAGGAGTAGTGCGCACCCATGACGACTCAAACTCCGAAGGCCGCTGCGACCTCGTCGCACGAGCCGTCCGCCGCGCCGCGGCGGAATCTGCCGGAGGTGCCCAGCTGGCGCCGCAAGCTGCGTCCCTATCTGCTGTCGATCCCCGCCCTGGTGATCGTCATCGGCATCCTCTACCCGTTCGTGGTGGGTGCGTACTACGCCTTCCTGAACTACGCAGCGGTGAATCCCAATCCGCACTTCGTGGGGTTCGACAACTTCGCCTCGGTGCTCGGCGACCAGGTGTTCTGGAAGAGCGTGCAGGTCACCCTGACCTTCGCCGTGGTCGCCACCGCCGTCGAGACGGCCTTGGGCGTGGGGCTGGCGCTGTTGCTCAACCGTTCGTCGATCATCGGCAAGATCTTCGAGAAGGTGCTGATCCTGCCGCTGATGATCGCCCCGGTGATCGCCGGGGTGATCTGGAAGCTGATGTTCAACCCGCAGTTCGGCATCCTCAATCACGTTCTCGGGCTGGGCAACACGTTCGACTGGTTGTCGGCGGGCAACGCGTTGTTCTCCGTGATCCTGGTCGACGTGTGGATCTTCACCCCGTTCGTGGCCATCCTGGTGCTGGCCGGCATCCGCTCGTTGCCGAAGGAGCCGTTCGAGGCTTCCGAGGTCGACGGTGCCGGCTGGTTCTACATGTTCCGCAAGCTGATGCTGCCGATGCTGTGGCCCTACATCCTGGTGGCCGTGATCTTCCGGTTCATGGACAACCTCAAGGTCTTCGACCACATCTACGTGTTGACCGCCGGCGGCCCGGGCGTGGCCACCAGGTCGCTGCAGATCGGCGCCTTCGAGGACTCGATCATCAACCTCGACTACAGCCGCGGTAGCACCTACATGCTGCTGCTCTGGATCATCGTGTTCATCACCGCGCGCTACCTGGTGAGCGTGCTCGGCAAGGCGCAGCGTCGTGCTGCCGGAGCGGAGTCCTAGACATGGCCCTGTTCAACAGAACTGAGTTGCTTCCCGGGCAGAAGCGCCTGTCCATCGGCTCCGTCGCGGCCGACGTCGGCATCGTGATCTGGTTCGTGTTCTCGCTGTTCCCGATCTTCTGGATGCTGATGCTGGCGCTGAAGAACGCCGAACAGCAGACCACCACCTACTTCCAGTTCAGTCCCACCTGGTCGAACTTCGCGACCGTGCTGTCCGACAAGGGCACCCAGATGACCAGCGTCGACTTCAAGACCTCGATGTTGACGAGTCTGCTGAACTGCGGCGGTGCGGTCATCGTCTCGCTGGTCATCGGCATCCCGGCGGCGTACGCCGCGGGGCGCTGGCAGTACAAGGGCTCCAACGACCTGATGTTCCAGATGCTGTCGTTCCGGTTCGCTCCGGAACTCATGGTCATCGTGCCGCTGTTCGTCATCTACAACCAGATCGGGCTGTTCGACACCAAGGTCGGCATGATCTGGGTGCTGCAGCTGGTCACCATGCCGCTGGTGGTGTGGATCCTGCGGTCGTACTTCCAGGACCTGCCGGAGGACCTGGAGCAGGCCGCGCTGCTCGACGGCTACACGCGCAAGCGCGCGTTCCTGATGGTGGCGTTGCCGATCGTGCGTCCCGGGATCGCGGCCGCTGCGCTGCTGGCGTTCATCTTCGCGTGGAACAACTACGTGTTCCCCCTGATCCTGGCGGACAGCAACGCAGGCACCGTCACCGTCGCGATCACCAAGTTCCTCGGCGGCGGCGGGCAGGCGTACTACAACCTGACCGCGGCAGCGGCCCTGATCGCCGCGTTGCCGCCGCTCATCCTCGCCCTGACCATCCAGAGATACCTGGTGCGGGGCCTGTCGTTCGGGGCGGTGAAGGCCTGATGGCTCACGTATCACTGAAACAACTCTCGAAGTCCTACGGCAAGGTTCGGGCGGTCGAGGACCTGTCGGTCGACATCGCCAACGGGGAGTTCTTCGTCATCCTGGGTCCCAGCGGCGCCGGCAAGACGACGACGCTGAAGTCGGTGGCCGGCCTGGTCGACGTCGACGGGGGATCGGTGTCGATCGGTGGCGTCGACGTCACGGCGGTCGAGCCCTACCACCGCAACGTGGCCATGGCCTTCGAAAGCTATGCGCTGTACCCGCAGAAGACCGTCAGCGAGAACCTGGCATCGCCGCTGAAGTCCGGCAGGACGGGGCGTTACACCGAGGCAGAGCAAGCCGAGCGCATCGACCAGGTGACCACCACGTTGGGGATCAACCACCTGCTCAAGCGGTTTCCGCGCGAACTCTCCAACGGTCAGCGGCAGCGCGTGGCGCTGGGCCGGGTGTTGGTTCGGCCCGCCGACGTGTACCTGCTCGACGAACCGCTGAGCCACCTCGACGCGAAACTCCGGGCGTCGATGCGGGCCGAACTCAAGCAGCTGGGCGCGATGTCGAACACCACGACGATCTACGTCACGCACGACTACCAGGAGGCGCTCGCGCTCGGCGACCGCATCGCCGTGATGCGCGAGGGCACCCTGGTGCAGATCGGCACGCCCGAGGAGATCTGGCGGACCCCTGCCGACACCTTCGTGGCGAAGGCGCTCGGCCAGCCCGAGATCAACGTCCTCGAGGGCGTGGTCGACGGCAATCGGATCACGTTGGGAGACGGCTCGTTCGACGTGCCGGTGCCTGCGGACGTGTCGGTCGCGACGGGTGATCGCGTGCGGGTGGGTCTGCGGCCATGCGATCTGCACGTCACCGAGGGCGGGACCATCCGGGGTTCGGTGCTGCTGGCCGAGCGGCTCGGCCGCAACGTGGAGCTGACGGTCAACGTCGGTGGGCAGCAGCTCATCGTGTTGGCCTCCGGCAGAGGCGGCGCCGAAGAAGGTGCCGAGGTGGCGATGCGCATCGCCGATTCCGACGTCCACGTCTTCGCCGCAGGCGACGGCGACACGCCACGGCTGGGAACCGTGAACCGCGAACTGGAGGCAGCAGGGTGACCACCACCGCCGAGGCACCGAAAACGGCCACCGCACAGAGTCTCACGCTCAGCGACCTGGTCAAGACCTACAGTGCGCGGGGGCGCGAGAGCTTCCAGGCGGTCAAGGGCATCAACCTCGACATCGCACCGGGCGAGCTGGTCGCGCTGCTGGGTCCCTCGGGGTGCGGCAAGACCACCACCCTGCGGATGATCGCCGGGCTGGAGACGGTGACCAGTGGCTCCATCAAGATCGGTGACCGCGAGATCTCACAGCTGCCCGCCGCCAAGAGGGGGATCGGAGTGGGCTTCGAGAGCTACGCGCTCTACCCGCCGATGTCGGTTCGGGACAACCTGCTGTACGGCTTGAAGGCCCGCAAGGTCAAGAACGCCGAGCAGATGGTCGACGCCATCGGCAATCGGCTGGAGATGGACGATCTGATGGGTCTGCGGCCCGCCGGCCTGTCCAGCGGGCAGAAACAGCGGGTGGCCTTGGCGCGGGCGCTCGTCCGCAACCCACCGGTGCTGCTGCTCGACGAACCGTTGAGCCACCTCGACGCCTCGGCCCGGCAACGGGTGCGTCGCGAACTCAAGGTGCTGCAAAGGGAATTCGGCTACACCACGATCGTCGTCACCCACGACCAAGTGGAGGCGCTGTCGCTGGCCGACCGGCTGGCGGTGATGGACGCCGGCGTGGTGCAGCAATTCGGCACTCCCGACGAGGTGTTCGACGATCCCGCCAACCTGTTCGTGGCGCAGTTCGTCGGTGAGCCCCAGATCAACGTGGTGCCCGGGACGACGCGACTCGTCGATGGTCGGGTCCGCGTCGAGATCGGCTCCGGTACCGGGTATGTGGAGACCTCGGCCCGCGACGTCGCCGACGGCACGGCGGTCACTGTGGGCATCCGGCCCCAGGACTGCTCGCTGAGCGCCGACGGCACCGGCATCTCGGTGACCGTCGCCTACTTCGAGCATCTGCTCGAGTTCGGCCTGGCCACCACGACCGTCGGCGGCATGGAGGAGGGTATCGTCGTGCAGACCCCGGCGGCCGAGCGCTACGAACCCGAACAGCAGGTCGTCGTCAGCGCGCCGCCCGAGCGGGTCTATCTGTTCGACGCCCACACCGGCGAAAGGTTGCGATGACCAAGCTGTTCAACGATCCCGCGCGGTTCACCGAGGACATGCTGGTCGGGTTCTTGGATGCGAACTCCCGCTACGTCACCGGCGTGCCCGGCGGCGTGGTGCGCGCCCACGAGACCCGTCCCGGCAAGGTGGCGGTGGTCATCGGCGGCGGGTCGGGGCATTACCCGGCGTTCTGCGGCACGGTGGGCAGTGGTTTCGCCGACGGGGCCGTGGTCGGCAACATCTTCACGTCGCCCTCGACGGAGGAGGCCGCCTCGGTGGCGCGCGCCGCCCACGGCGACGCCGGCGTGCTGCTCATCACCGGCAATTACGCCGGTGACGTGATGAACTTCAACCTCGCGGTCGACCAACTGCGGGGTGAGGGCATCGAGGCCAGCTACTTCGCGGTCACCGACGACGTTGCCAGCGCACCAAAGGGCGAAGAGGCGAAACGCCGTGGCATCGCAGGCGATTTCACGGTGTTCAAGTGCGCGAGCGCGGCCGCCGAGGAGGGCCTGGATCTCGCAGGCGTCATCCGCGTCGCGGAGGCGTCCAACGCGGCCACCCGCACGCTCGGCGTCGCGTTCGACGGGTGCACGCTGCCCGGGGCCGACCACCCGCTGTTCACCGTGCCGGACGGCCACATGGGCGTCGGGCTGGGCATCCACGGCGAGCCCGGGGTCGCCGAGGAGGCGATGCCGACGGCTGAACGGTTGGCGCACACGCTCGTCGACGGCGTGCTGGCGGACTACGAGGGCCCGCAGACCTCGAAGCGGGTCGCGGCCATCCTCAACGGTCTGGGCCGCACCAAGTACGAGGAACTCTTCGTGGTCTGGGGCACCGTGGCGGGGCTGCTGCGCGACCGCGGTTACGAGATCGTCGAACCCGAGGTGGGCGAGTTGGTGACGAGCCTGGACATGGCTGGCTGCTCGCTGACTCTGATGTGGCTCGACGACGACCTCGAGCGCTACTGGCGAGCGCCCGCGGACACGCCCGCCTACCGCAAGGGCGCGGCAGTGGCGGCGGAGGGCGACACCCGCACCGACGCCGCCGCCGACGCCGCCGCCCCGACGATCGACTACGCCGAACTCTCCGACGACGACGGCCGGGCCTGCGGCCGTCGGGTCGCCGCCGCGCTCGACGCGGTCGCCGCGATGCTGGCCGAGGCCGAGGACGAACTGGGACGCATCGATGCCGTCGCCGGCGACGGCGATCACGGCCGCGGCATGGTGAAGGGGTCGGCGGCAGCCCGCGCGGCCGCCGCCGAGGCGGCCGACTCGGGTGCGGGCACCGGCTCGGTGCTGGCGGCGGCGGGCAAGGAGTGGGCGGCCAAGGCCGGCGGGACGTCCGGCGTGTTGTGGGGCGCCATGCTGTCGGCGATCGGGGCGCGTCTGGGCGACACCGGAACGCCCGACGCCGCCGTGGTGGCCCAGGGCATACGCGACGGCTACGACGCGTTGATCCGACTGGGCGGAGCATCGCCCGGCGACAAGACGATGTTGGATGCGCTGTTGCCGTTCGTCGAGGAACTCGAGCGGCGGGTGGCCGACGGAGAGCCGTGGCAGGATGCCTGGCAACGTGCCGCGGTGGTCGCCACGGATGCGGCGACCGCGACGGCGCAGTTGCGTCCCAAGGTGGGCCGTGCCCGTCCGTTGGCCGAGCGCAGCGTCGGCACCCCGGATGCGGGTGCCACGTCGCTGGCGATGTGCGCGCACACCATCGTCGACAGTCTCTCGAAGGGTTAGGAAATCAGTGTCAGAGACCCGCTTTCGCATCGTCGTCGGATCCGATGACGCCGGTTACGAGTACAAGGAGGCCCTCAAGGGTGACCTGAACGCCGACCCTCGGGTCGTCGAGGTCACCGACGTGGGGGTGGGCTCCGACGAGGACACCGCCTACCCGCACGTCGCCGTAGCGGCGGCACGCCTGGTGGCCGAGGGCAAGGCCGACCGCGCGCTGCTGGTGTGCGGTACGGGGCTGGGCGTGGCGATCGCCGCCAACAAGGTGCCCGGCATCCGGGCGGTCACCGCGCACGACGGCTTCTCGGTGGAACGTTCCGTGCTGTCGAACAACGCGCAGGTGTTGTGCTTCGGGCAGCGCGTCGTCGGGCTGGAACTCGCGCGGCGGCTGGCTCGCGAATGGCTGGGGTACGAATTCGACCCCACCAGCAAGTCGGCCGAAAAGGTCGACGCCATCTGCGGTTACGAGGCCTGACCGCCGGCGTTCTCCAGCGCCCGCAGCGCCAGCCAGGCGGCCGCGCGGTCGTCGGGGTTCGACATCGAGAGACCGGTGAGTTCCTCGATGCGTTCGATGCGGTGGGTCAGCGTCTGCCGATGCACGCCGAGGCGCGTGGCCGTCGCACCCCACGCCCCGTGCTGGGCCAGGTATTCGCGCAGTGTCACGGTCAGTGCGCCGTGCTCGCCCGCGTCGTCGCGCAGCGGGTCGAGTACCGCCGCGATCCGCGTCGTGGCGTCGGCGTCGAGGTGTTCGAGGACGTAGGACACGGTCGCCAGGGATCGGTACCAGACCACCGGCCGCGCGTCGACCATGGCGATCTCCAACGCCTGGGTGGCCTCGGCGGCAGACCGCGCCAGGGCGTGCGTGACGGCGGGGGAGCCGAGTCCCAGCCGCAGCGGCATGCGCGTCCCGCGGGCGACGTCGTCGACCACGTCGGCGAGCTTGCCCGCGTGATCGTCGCGGACGAAACCGAGGACGCGGCCGCGTTCCTCGGCGAGCACGTGCACGGCGCCGATCTGGTCGAGCCATCGGATCGCGAGGCGCTCCGGATCGATCATGCGGGAGCGTGACGCCACGGCGAACGCCGTCAGCGACGTCTCGTGAACGCCCCACCGCCGCAACAGTTCCGACGCTTCGTTGCCGCCACGAAGCACTGTCGAGAGCATCACCTCGCGGCCCAGTCGTTCGGTGGCGGGATCGTCCGCGGTGCGCAGCAACAGGTCCAGGAGCGCCGCCGCGGCCGACGCCAGGTCGCGGCTGCGACTCGTCGAGCCCCTGGCGCCGATGACGAGGTGCGCACTGATGTCCTCACCCTGCCCGACGGGGTGGATCTGGAGGCCGGGGTGGCGGATGCGGACCGGCCGGTGGAAGGCGGCGGCGACCGCATCGCGGACGTGCAGGCCACCGGCGCCCGCGGTGGTGATCATCTCGCCGTGGGCGTCCAGCAGCACCGCCCACCCGTCGATGCGTCGGGCCAGTTCGGCGACCACCGCCACCACGCCGCCGCGCCGGGCGACCACGGTGAGCACCTTGGTTCCCGTCGTGACCCGCCGGTCCTCGGCGGCCTGGTCCACCGCGAGGCGGGCGACCACCCGCGGTAGCACCACCTCGGCGGGCACCTGCGGCACCGCCAGGGTGGTGACGCCCGCATGGTGCAACCGGGTGAGCGTGCCGGCATCGGCGCCGTCGCCCGCGAGTACCGCCACGCACGTGGCCAGTGCGGGCAGCGGCGCCGTGGCGTCGCCGCCGATCTCCGCGAACTCCGACGGCGTGCCGATCACCAGGGTGGCGAAGCCCGGCGCGCTCGCGACGGCGAACTCGCCCAATCCGACGGCGTCGTCGACGGGCGTGCTGCCGTCGACGCCTGCCACCTCGAGGCCGCCACCCAGGTACTCCGCGATGGCGCTGACGGCATAGACCATCGGCCAAGTGTACGAAATGTCGAAAGCGTTCCGACGTTTCATCAATTCGTCGGCTGCACACCGGGCCTGGAGGCTCCTAACATTCACGCGTCTGCACGTGACCCCGAGCGTCGAAGGACCCACCAGTGAAAGCCATCGTCTTCCGTGACCCCGAGACCCCCATCCAGCACGTCGACGTCGACCTCGCGCCACCCCGCGCCGGCGAGGTACGGGTGCGCATCGCAGCGGCCGGTGTCTGTCACTCCGATCTGCACGTCAAGCGGGGCGAGTGGGACGCGCCGGCACCCCTGGTGATGGGCCACGAGGGTTCCGGCGTCGTCACGGAACTCGGCGAGGGCGTCACGTCCCTGGCGGTGGGCGATCACGTGGTGCTGTCGTGGGTGCCGCCGTGCGGCGAATGCCGCTACTGCCGGTCCGGGCACGAGGCGCGTTGCCAGAAGGTGGCCACCGAGGTGGGGCCCAAGGGCGTGCTGTTCGACGGCACCTCGCGCCTGTCGATCGACGGCGAGTCGGTGCACCACTACCTGGGCGTGTCGTCCTTCGCCGAGGAGGTGGTGGTGCCGGCGTCGGGCGCGGTGAAGGTGCGCGACGACGCTCCGCTGGATGCGATCGCCCTCGTCGGCTGTGCCGTGGCCACCGGCGTGGGCGCCGTGCTCAACACCGCGGCCGTCGAACCGGGCGCCACCGTCGCCGTGATCGGCTGTGGCGGAGTCGGTCTCAACGTGGTGCAGGGCGCGAAACTCGCCGGCGCCGAGCGCATCGTGGCCATCGACGTCCGCTCCGACAAGGCCCAGATGGCACTGCAGTTCGGCGCCACCGACCGCATCGTCGCCAGCGCGGGCGACGCCGTCGAGCAGTTGTTCGCGCTCATCCCCGACGGTGTGGACTACGCGTTCGACGCCTACGGCCACACCAGCACCACCGAGCAGGCCATCCAGATGCTGGGCCTCGGGGGAGCGGCCGTCATCGTCGGCCTGCCACCCACCGGGGCCAAGGCCTCGTTCGAGCCGCTCGTCCTCGCCGAGGCCGATCAGCGGATCCTGGGCTCCAACTACGGTTCGGTGCGGCCATCCATCGACATCCCCGCGCTCGTCGACCGGTACATGGACGGCCAACTCAAGCTCGATCCGCTGATCTGGGCCCGCCGCCCCCTGGCCGAAGCGGCCGATGCGTTCGCCGCCCTGGAGTCCGGCGAGGCCCTGCGCACCCTGCTCATCCCCTGATGCGTTCGAGACCTTCGGAAGGCGACGCCATGACCAGCACCCAGAATGCCACCGACGCCGGGTTGCGCCGTGGGGTGATGTCCGGGCCCGAGCTCGCCGCTCAGGCCATCGCCAACATCGCCCCCAGCGCCGTCATCGCCTTCACGGCAGCGGCCATCTACCTGTCGGCGGGCAGCGGCACCATCGTGTCGTTCGCGCTCGCGACCATCGTGATCCTCTCGGTCGGCTACTGCGTGGTCGTGTTCGCGCGTCGCAACGCCTCCGCCGGATCGCTGTACACCTACGTGGCCAAGGGGCTCGGGCCGTTCGGCGCCTTCCTGGCAGGCGTGACGCTCCTGGTGGGTTGCTGGGGCATCGCGGCCGGATCGTTGGGTGGCGCGGTCTCCTACACCAGCGACCTGCTCGTCGCGCTGGGCCTGCCGGCGTCCGGCGCCGCGTGGCACGTGGGTCTGGCGATCGTCTTGGGCGGTCTGGCAACGCTGTTCACGATCCGGGGCATCCGGCTCTCGGCCCGGGTGTCGCTCACGCTGGAGCTGATCTCGGTCACCATCATCGTCATCCTGCTGGTGTTGGCGCTGGCGTGGGCCGGACCGGCCGCGTGGGACCCGACCCAGTTCTCGCTGTCGGACGTGCCCGGTCAGGGCGTGGCAGCGGGCATGGTGCTGGGAATCCTTGGCTTCGTGGGGTTCTCGTCGGCGGACGCGTTGGGCCGGGAAGCCCGCAATCCCTATACCGCGATTCCGCGTGCCATCATGTGGAGCGCCGTCGTGGTCGGGGTGCTCTACGTCTTCGCCGCGTACACCCAGATCGCGGTACTCGGCTCGGGGCTCGCCGAGAGCGCCAACCCGTTGCAGGACATCGCCACCCTGATCGGCATGCCCGCTTGGTTCACGCCGATCCTGCTGTTCGGGGTGGGCGCCTCGTTCTTCGCGGTGGTCGTGGCTCCGCTCAACGTGGTGGGCCGCATCGTCTACGTGATGGGCAAGGAGGGCGTGGTCGCCGAACGCTTCGGCCGCACGCACGAAGGGCACCTCACACCGCACCGCGTGCTGCTGGTGGCGGGCCCGTCGGCCATCGTGCTGGACGTCGTGTTGCTCGTCGCCGGCGTGGCGCCGATGGACATCGTCGTGTGGGTCGACACGTGGGCCACCTACGGGTACATGGTGGCGTACGCGCTCGTCGCGATCGCCTGCGTCGTCTACACCCGCAGGGAGGGCATGCCCAACGCCCTGGTGTGGGTGACGGCCACCGTCGCGGTCCTGGCCATGGCCTACGTGTTCTTCGCGAACGTCTATCCGGTGCCCGCGTACCCGCTCAACGTCCTGCCCTACCTGTTCCTGGTCGTGGTCGTGGCGGCCGTCGCGTGGTTCGCGGTCGTGAAGAAGCGTTCGCCCGACGTGATCGCCCGCATCGGCAAGACCGAGACCGACGTCATGGACGGCGTCGGCTGACACGCGCGGCCCGATCGTCGACCGTCCACGATCGTCGAACGATATGTCCACCTAAATCACGTGGACGCGAACGGTTGACGTCCCGTTCAATACGGCCATGAGTACGACGGCCCGCACGGGAGCGTTCATGGCGATCGCGTCGATGGCGACGATCCAGACGGGACTGGCGCTGTCGCTCGGCTTGGTCGATCGTCTGGGGGTCGAGGGCGTGGCCTGGCTGCGGCTGGTGTGCGCGGGCGTCATCCTGCTGCTCGTCGTGCGACCGCGACCATCGGCGTTCACCAGGTCCACGTTCGTCACCAGCGTGTTGCTGGGCGTCGTGACCGCGGGAGTGACCATGCTCTTCATGGCGGCCGCGGCCCGGATCCCGCTCGGCACCGCGAGCGCCATCGAGTTCCTGGGCCCGCTCGGCGTGGCGGTGTGCCTCGGCCGTGGACGGCAGCGGCTCCTGTGGCCGGGACTGGCGGCCGTGGGCGTACTGCTGCTCACCCACCCCTGGGCCGGTGCCGTCGACGTCCTCGGCGTGGCGTTCGCCCTCGGCTCGGCCATGTGCTGGGCGCTCTACATCGTGCTGACCCAGCGGGTGGGTGACACCGTCGAGGGCATCACCCCGCTCGCGGTGTCGATGACGACCGCGGGGCTCGTGGCCACCCTCGTGGCCGGCCCCGCAGTGCTGCCCCGCATGACTCC
Source organism: Mycobacterium sp. DHQP2018-32-09 (assembly GCF_058148405.1). NCBI lineage: Bacteria > Bacillati > Actinomycetota > Actinomycetes > Mycobacteriales > Mycobacteriaceae > Mycobacterium > Mycobacterium sp. DHQP2018-32-09. Next base: position 77,187 of record NZ_JBYVYK010000013.1, read on the forward strand.
CGACCTCCTGCTCATCGGAGTGGGTCTCGCGCTGATGCTGCCGGTCGTCCCGTTCACGCTCGAGCTACTGGCCCTGCGTCGACTGACGACGGCGGCCTTCGGCACGCTGATGGCACTCGAACCGGGATTCGCGATGCTGGTCGGATTCGTCGTGCTCGCGCAGTCGCCGGGCCCCGCCGGCCTCGTCGGCATCGGCCTCGTCGTCGCGGCCGGCATCGGTGCCGCCCGGTCGGGGGCGCGCACCGCGCCGCCCGTGCCCGCCGAGGTGGGCAGCTGACGTGCGCTCAGCGGGTCACACCGACGGCCGCTTGCGCCGGTAGAGGGTGCCCGCGGCGAGCAGGACGAGGCTGATGGCGAGGATCGCGGTGGCCAGCACGTTGATCTGTGGAGGTACGGCGGCCTTGACCGCGGCGTTGACGTAGAGCGGGTAGGTGACGGTGGATCCGCTGACGAAGTAGGTGATGATGAAGTCGTCGAGCGACAGCGCGAAGGACAGCATGGCCGCCGCGACGATGCCGGGCACGATCAGGGGCAGCGTGACCTTGAAGAACGTGCGGGTGGGGCTGGCGCCCAGGTCCATGGACGCGTCTTCGAGCGTCCAGTCGAAGCCGCGGACGCGGGCTCGGACCGTCATGGCGATGAAGCTGACCTCGAAGGCGATGTGGGCCAGCACGATCGTCGTGTAGCCCGACGCGACGTTGAGGTCGAGGAACATCGTCAGCAGGGAGGCGCCGAGCACGACCTCGGGTGCGGTGAGCGGCAGGATCAGGAAGGTGTCGATGGCACGGTCACCCCGAAAGCGTTGCCGCACCAGGGCGATGGCCACCAGGGTGCCCAGGACCACGGCCACCGCGGTGGAGACGGCGGCGACGTTGAGGCTGAGCTTGAGGGCGTCGGTCAGCGCGGGGTACTTGAACGGGTCCGCCCAGTTGTCGAGGGTGAAACCCTGCCAGGTGTAGTTGAACTTGCCTGCCGGCTTGTTGAACGAGAACAGGATGATCACGAAGATCGGCAGGAACAGGTAGAGCAGCACCAGGGCGGCCACCACGCGCAACAGGTTGTCGCCGAGGTTGAGTCGTTGCGACAGCGACCTCCTGGGGGCGGTGTCGCCCACGTCCTGGTTGGCTGCCGCGATGCGGTCTGCGATCGTCATGCGCGATCTCGCTTCGCTTCTCGCTGAATCGTCATACGAGGTCCTCGGTTCCCAACGCGCGGGTGTAGAGCAGCACGCCGACGAGGATCATCGCCATCAGCAGGAAGCTCAGCGCCGCGGCGACGGGATAGTCCTTGACGACGAGGAACTGCTTCTGGATGACGTTGCCGATCATGGTCGTCTGGGTGCTGCCGAGGTAGTCGGCGTTGATGAAGTCGCCGATGGCGGGGATGAACACCAGCAGGCTGCCGGCGAACACCCCGGGCAGGGACAGCGGCAGGATGACCTTGCCGAAGCTGCGGGGCGCGCTGGAGTACAGGTCGCGCGAGGCCTCCAGCAGACGCGGGTCGATCTTCTCCAGGCTGACGTACAGCGGCAGGATCATGAAGATGATCCAGTTGTAGATCAGACCGCCCACCACGGCGTAGCCGGTGGACAGCAGCCGGCCCTCGCTGGGCAGCAGGCCGACGTGGCCCAGGGCCTGGACCACCCAGCCCTCGTCGGCCAGGATCGTCTTCCACGCGATGGTGCGGATCAAGAACGTCACGAAGAACGGCAGGATCACCAGACCCAGGATGAGGTTCTTGTAGCGGCCCGCCTTGAACGCGATGACGTAGGCCAGGGGATACGCCAGCAGGATGCACACCACCGTGGCGACCGCGGCATAGCCGATCGAGCGCACGATCTGGTCGTCGTACTGCCGGAACGCCTCGACGAAGTTGGAGAACTTCCAGTCGAAGGTCAACGTCGGCAGGTACACCGACCCGCCCGAACTCGACAACGAGGTGCGCGCCAACGACACGAACGGCACCACGAAGAAGATGCCCAGGTAGACCAGGGCAGGCAGCACCATCAGATACGGTGCGATCCTGCTGCGCTGCCTACCACTGGTGGCCACTCCGGCCATCTACGCCACCCTTCGCCTCGACACCGGCACCCGCGACTCAGCCACCGGTCACGGCCGCGTACAGCGTGTTGAATTCCTGGGTCTGCTCATCGGTGAGCGCAGCCCACGACTTGAGCTTCTTCTCGATGTCGGCGGGCGGATTGATCAGCGGGTTCTTGGCCACGGCGGGGTCGACCTTGGTCAGGTCGTCGGTCATGTCCGACAGCACCGGGACGTACTGCACGTAGGCGACCAGCTTCGCGTAGTTCGCGCGGTCGTAGACGAAGTTGATCCACTCCTCGGCGCCCTTTTGATTCTGGGTGGTGTAGGGGATCACCATCGTGTCGATGAACCAGTCGCCGCCGGACTCCGGCACGACGAACTGCAGATCGGGGTTGTCGGCCTGCAGCTGCACGATGTCACCCGAATACGCCTGTGCCACTGCGATGTTGCCGGCGGCCAGGTCGTCGGCGTAGTCGTTGCCGGTGAAGCGGCGGATCTGCCCCTTCTCCTTCTGCTCCCGCACCAGGTCGACGGCCTTGGTGACGGTCTCGGTGGTGGGATCGGCAGGCGAATTGCCCTGCGATTGCATGATCATGCCCATCGCGTCCTGCACGTCGCTGAACAAGCTCACGCGTCCCTTGAACGCGGGATCCCACAGGTCGTCGATGCTGCGGATGTCGCGGCCCGTCGCCGCCCGGTTGTAGGCCAGCCCCACCATGCCGGTCATGTACGGCGCGGTGTACTTGCGGCCCGGGTCGACCTTGGAGTCCAACAGATCCTGACGCAGGTTCTTCTTGTTGGGCACACCCGCGTCGCTGATCTCGTTGAGCCACCCGAGACCCTTGATGCGGGCCGCCATGAACTCGGTGGGCACCACCAGGTCGGCGCCGATGTCCTGGCGCCGCTGCAGTGGTTCCTTGACCTTGGCGAACCACTGCTCGTTGTCGTTGTAGTCCTCTTTGTAGTCCGTGGTGATGCCGCTGGTCTTCTGGAACTCGGCGACGAAGCCGTCGGCCATGTACAGCGGCCAGTTGGAGATCCGCAGCAGCTTCTCGTTCTGCGCCGCCGCGGACGACGTGGCGGAGTCGGTGCCGCTGGAGCCGCACGCGGCCAGGAACGACGGGCCGAGGATCGCGGCGGCCGCGGCGGCCGCACCCCCGCCGATGAAGCGCCGGCGATTGGTGCGGGCGGAGGCGAAGCGGGACATCACGCGCGGGTCGACGTGCTCGGGTGCCATGGCTGCGGTGCCTTTCTCAAGGATCTCGGGGGGTGCGGGAAAGGGTAGGGGGCGACGACGGCCGGTCGGGGCCGGTTGGGCGAAGATCGTCAGTCGTCGAGTAGTTCTTCGAGGTCTTCGGTCGTCGGGATGTCCGCCGCCGGGAGGACCAGCGACGCCTCGGGGTCCCAGCCGACGTGGACCCGGTCACCGGGGCGCAGCGTGGGCAGCTTCTGCTCGGGGCCGACGTGGGCGACGATCTCCGAGTCGTCGGGCGCCACCACCGAGAGGCGCACGACCGGACCCTGGAACGTCAGGTCCTTGACGGTGGCCTCGACGGTGGCGACGTCGCCGCCCAACGGGTCCACCGAGACGCGGATGCGCTCGGGCCGGACCATCAGCGTGGCGTGACCGCCGGGTTCGATGGCGGTGTCACCCGGGCGGGCCCGCAGCGTCGTCCCCAACACGGCCATCTCGGCGACACCGCCGGTGACGCCGGTCTGCCGTCCCGGCCACAGGTTGGCCTGGCCGATGAAGTTGGCGACGAACACCGTTGCGGGCGCGTCGTAGATCTCGGTGGGGGAGCCGATCTGCTCGACGTTGCCGGCGTTCATGACCGCAATGCGGTCACTCATCGTCAGCGCCTCTTCCTGGTCGTGGGTCACGTAGATGAACGTGATGCCGACCTCGCGCTGGATGCGCTTGAGTTCGAACTGCATGGCGTGGCGCAGCTTGAGGTCCAGCGCGCCCAGCGGTTCGTCGAGCAGCAGGGCGCTGGGGTAGTTCACCAGGGCACGTGCCAGCGCGACGCGCTGCTGCTGGCCGCCGGAGAGCTGGCCGGGCTTGCGCTTGGCGAAGTCGGTCAGCCGGACGATGTCCAGGATCTCGTCGACGCGGCGCGTCACCTCCGCCTTGTCCTTCTTCATGCTGCGGGGGCCGTAGGCGACGTTGTCCCACACGGTCATGTGCGGAAACAGCGCGTAGTGCTGGAACACGGTGTTGACGTTGCGCTTGTGCGGCGGGACCTTCGAGACGTCGGCGCCCTCGAGTCGGATGGCGCCGCTGGTGGGGGTCTCGAAGCCCGCGATCATCCGCAGGGTCGTGGTCTTGCCGCAGCCCGAGGGGCCCAGCATCGAGAAGAACTCGCCTGCCGCGATCGAGAAGTTCGCGTCCGCAACGGCCACGTAGTCGTCGAATCGCTTGGTTACGTGGTCGATCTCGATGACGGGCCGCGCGGTTCCGCGGGCGGTCCCGCCCTCGTCCGTCGTATGGTCGACGGCGGTGGTGCCTGTGCCGGTCAGAACGGTCTCCCTCGTGCGTCGCTCCACAGGCCGACCCCGAGGGGCTCTGGCGCCTGCTCAGCCCGTGCGCTGTGGATTAAACCTTCACCCATCGGACGCACCTTCGCAACCGTTTCCGCAACGAATTTACATTTCCACAGTGGAATCCCTCCTTGCGAACGTTGCGCAGACACAGATTCCGCGCCGTGGCGGCGACCATCCGTGAGGTCGGCCCGGGGCGGCGACGTGTCCGGGGCGGTTTCCGCCGCGGCTCGTCTACGGTGGAGATCGCCCACCGACCAGCCAGGCCGCGACGCCGTCGCGGTGGACGAGGAGACCCGATGCGCCCCGCAACCATCGCCAAGACCGGCGCCGCCACGCTCGTGACCGCGGTGCTGGGCGGACTGGCGAGTCGGCCTGCCCAGTCGGCGTGGTACGCGAACCTGCGCAAGCCGCCGTTCCAGCCGCCCCGCCAGGCGTTCCCCATCGTGTGGCCGGTGCTCTACGCCGACATCGCCGCAGTGTCCGCGCAGACGCTGGACGCGCTCGACGAGCGGGATCAGCAGCACCAGCGCGACGAGTACGCGGCGGCCCTGACGCTGAACCTCGTCCTCAACGCGAGTTGGTCGTGGTTGTTCTTCAACCGACGCCTGCTCGGCACGTCGGCGATCACGTCGGCCGTGCTGACGGCGAGCAGCGCCGACCTGGTGCGCCGCGCCGTCCGCACCAACGGCGCCCCGGCGGCCGTGCTCGGCCTGTACCCGGCGTGGTGCGCGTTCGCGACGGCGCTGTCGTCGTCGATCTGGTGGCTGAACCGCCGCCGGTAGTCCCGGCCCTCGGTGCGGCTCGTCAGCGGACCGTCGCGAAGAAGGCGCGGACGTCGTCGACGAACGACTCGGGCTGTTCGAACGCCGCGAAGTGACCGCCGCGCGGCATGGTGGTCCACCGCGTGATGTTGTAGTGGTCCTCGCACCACGACCGCGGAATCGGGCCGATCTCCTTCGGGAACGACGCGACCCCGGTGGGTACTTCGACACGACCCGAGACGCCCTCGGCCGCCCTGTTCTCCCAGTACAGCCGGGCCGACGACGCGGCCGTACCGGTCACCCAGTACAGCGTGACGTCGTCGAGCATCTCGTCGCGGTGTAGCGCGTTCTCCGGATGGCCCTCGCAGTCGGTCCACGACCAGAACTTCTCGACGATCCACGCCAGCTGTGCCACCGGCGAGTCGACCAGGCCGTAGCCCAGCGTCTGGGGGCGGGTGGCCTGCTGCTTGAAGTACCCGTTGTCCTGCGTGCGGTAGTACCCGAGCCCGGCGAACGCGGCCTGGTCCTCGGCGGTCGGTGAGGTCTTGGCCGCCTCGGTGGGCGAGCCGATCGGGAAGTTCACGTGAATCGCGATGCAGTGCCCGACGTTCCTGCCGATCTGCGCGGTCACCGCCCCGCCCCAGTCCCCGCCCTGAGCCCCGTAACGGGTGTAGCCGAGCCGCACCATCAGCGTCTCCCAGGCCCGAGCGATGCGGGCGACGTTCCAGCCGGTCGCACCGGGTTTGCCGGAGAAGCCGTATCCGGGTAGCGAGGGACACACCACGTGGAACGCGTCCTCTGCGCGCCCGCCGTGGGCCGTCGGATCGGTCAGTGGATCGATGACCTTGGCGAACTCGACGATCGACCCCGGCCATCCGTGGGTGATCACCAGGGGGAGCGCGTCGGGGTGCGGTGACCTCTGGTGCACGAAGTGGATGGGTAGTCCGTCGATCTCGGTGAGGTACTGGTCGAAGCGGTTGAGCGCCCGCTCCCGCGCCCGCCAGTCGTATTCGGTGGCCCAGTAGTCGGCCAGCTCGCGCGCGTAGCTCAGCGGCATGCCCTGACTCCAGTCGAGGTCGGCCCCGGCGACGGTCTCCGGCTCGGGCCACCGCGTCCGCGCGATCCGCTGCCGCAGGTCGTCGAGGACGTCGTCGGGGACGTCGATGCGAAACGGGGTCACCTCGGGGCCTGCCATGGGTCTCATTGTGGACGCCGGGCGGTGGGTGCGTTCAGGCGGCCGCGATCAGCGCGGACAGTGCCGCCACGCACGTCACGGCCTGCAGCGGCAATCGCAGCAGGCTGCGCCGCGTCCAGCTGGTCGCCCGCGCTCGGTCGACGCGAGCCGGATCGGCCTCCTCGAACGCGGCGGCCTTGGGCATCAGGTCCACCAGCGTCCACACCCGCACCGCGACGTGGCTGGTCAGCGCCACCAGCAGCGCCGTGCGCACCGCCGGCTGCGACCAGGTGACCACCACCGAGGCGATCAGCGTCACCTCCACCGCCACGTGCAACGGCGTCCAGAAGCGGCGGCGGGAGACCCCGCCGTGCCGCGGCTGCACGATCGCGGGCCGATGAGGCCACACCGGATCGAGCACGACGGCTTCGTAGACGCTGCCTCCGATGGATGCGGCCACCAGCAGCACCAGCAGGGCCAGCAGGATCAGGGTCGCGGTCCACACGTCGTCGATTGTCCTCGATCGTGGCGGCCCGGGCCCAACTCGTCCGCACGGGAGGTGCCGGTCGACGGCACCAGGGGCACGTGTGTACATTCGTTCACTGAAGCGCGAGTTTCGGCACTCCCACACGGCCGGTCGGTCCGGACCGTAACTGGTGAAAGGACCACTCTCCATGTCGTTTTCGTTCGAGCCGTCCGATGACGTCATCCAGATCCGAGACTGGGTGCACGAATTCGCCAGGGACGTGATCCGTCCCGCCGCGGAGGAATGGGACGAGCGCGAGGAGACCCCGTGGCCCATCATCGCCGAGGCCGCCAAGGCCGGCATCTACTCCGTGGAGTTCTTCGCGGAGCAGAGCGCCGAACCCAGCGGGCTCGGCATGCTCACGGTGTTCGAGGAGATGTTCTGGGGGGACGCGGGCATCGCACTGTCGATCCTCGGAACCGGACTGGCCGCAGCGTCGCTGGCGGGTAGCGGCACGCCGGAACAGCTGGGGGAGTGGCTGCCCCAGATGTTCGGTACCGCCGACGATCCCAAGCTCGCGTCGTTCTGCTCGTCGGAACCCGGCGCGGGCTCCGACGTCGCTGCCATCATCACCCGGGCCAGGTACGACGAGGCGAGCGACGAGTGGGTGCTCAACGGCACCAAGACCTGGGCCACCAACGGCGGCATCGCGAACGTCCACGTCGTCGTCGCCTCGGTCGAGCCCGAGCTGGGTTCGCGCGGACAAGCGACGTTCATCATTCCGCCTGGCACGAAGGGCTTCTCGCAGGGCCAGAAGTTCCGCAAGCACGGCATCCGCGCGTCGCACACCGCCGAGGTCGTGCTCGACGACGTGCGGTTGCCCGGCAATCTGATCATCGGCGGCAAGGACAAGTTCGACGAGCGGATCGCGCGGGCGCGGGAGGGCAAGCGCTCGGCGAGCCAGGCAGCGATGAAGACGTTCGAACGCACCCGGCCCAGCGTCGGCGCCATGGCACTGGGCGTGGCGCGGGCGGCGTACGAGTACGCGCTCGACTACGCCCAGCAGCGCGAGCAGTTCGGACGCAAGATCGGTGACTTCCAGGCCATCGCCTTCAAGCTCGCCGACATGAAGACCCGCATCGACTCCGCTCGCATGCTGGTGTGGCGCGCCGGGTGGATGGCGCGCAACGACAAGCCGTTCGTCAACGCCGAGGGGTCGATGGCCAAGCTCGCTGCGAGCGAGACCGCGGTGTACGTCACCGACGAGGCCATCCAGATCCTCGGCGGCAACGGCTACACCCGCGACTACCCCGTGGAGCGCATGCACCGCGATGCCAAGATCTTCACGATCTTCGAGGGCACCAGCGAGATTCAGCGGCTCGTCATGGCCCGCGCCATCACCGGTCTGCCGTTGAAGTGACGGTGTCGAAGGGCACGGTCTCGTGCCGGTGGGACCGGTGCGCGGCGAGCAGCCAGTAGACCGCCATCGCCACCAGGAACGCCACCACCCAGTTGAAGTCGTAGAGCGGTCGGAGCAACGGCACCACGCCGTCCACGGGGAACGGTCCGGTCTTCTGTCCGTCCTCGCCCACCGACGAGTACGCCCCACCCACGGCGACGAATGCGCCCACCGCAGTGGCGATCACCGCGCGCACGTTCCATCCGCGGGTGAAGTGGTAGTGCCCGCCGTGGACGAACAGGTCGGGTACCCGCAGCTCGGTCTTGCGCACCAGCCAGTAGTCGGCCACCAGCACGCCGCCAACGGCGCCCATCATGCCTCCGTAGAAGCCCAGCCAGACGAAGACGTACGCCTCCGGGCTGGAGAGCAGCTTCCACGGCAGCACCAGCGTTCCGAGCAGCACCGAGATGAGGACGCCCCGGCGGAACGTGATCAGCTTGGGAAGCGCGTTGGCGAAGTCCAGCGCGGGGCTGACGAGGTTGGCCGCCATGTTGGTCTGCACGCTCGACACCACGATCGCCAGTGCCCCGATGATGACCGCGATGCTGCTCCCGAAGTGCGAGACCAGTTCGTCGGGGTTCCACAGGTCGCTCGGCGCCACTCCGTAGTGCTGTGCGGCAAGCGATGTCGCCACGATCGCCATGAGGGATACGACGAGCATGGTCGACGGCAGGCCCCACGCCTGCCCGCGGCGCTGCGCCTGCTGGTTCTCGGCGAAGCGGGTGAAGTCGGGCATGTTGAGCGACAGCGTCGACCAGAACGCGATGTTGGCCATCAGGCTGATCGGGAACACCGAGATCCAGAACGCCGAACCCCAGCCGAGGCGTGAGGGCTGTGAGACGACGGGGCCCAGATCGCCGCCGGTCTTGACCAGCAGGACCACGATGAGCACGGCGACGGCGCCCACGACGATGGGCGCCGCGATGGCCTGGAATCGGCGCAGCGACTCGAATCCCTTGTAGATGATCGCCACCTGGGCGGCCAGGCAGACGAAGTAGCAGCACAGCGTCGTCAACGGGACGGTGCCGACGATGCCGAGGTCGAGCGCGGGCGCGTTCGACCACGACGGGCCGATCGCCGCCCCCAGTGCCAGGTTGAGGCCCAGCCCACCGAACCACGTCTGGATGCCGAACCAGCCGCATGCGACCAGGCCGCGCATGACCGCGGGAAGGTTCGCGCCGCGCACCCCGTAGGCCGCTCGCGCGAACACCGGGAAGCTGATGCCGTGCTTGGCACCCACGTGACTGTTCAGCAGCATGGGCACCAGCACGATCAGGTTGGCGAGCACGATCGTGAACAGCGCCTGGAACCAGTTCATCCCCAACGCGATCAGGGACGCGGCCAGCGTCCACGTCGCCGGGTTCATGCTCATCGCGACCCAGAGGGTCAGGTAGACGCGCACCTTCCAGGTGCGCATCGACGGGTGGATGGGACGCAAGTCCTCGTTGTAGAGCGTCGGTTCCAGGGGGTGGCCGTGATCGTCGAGTGCGGGCTGGGCCCCGCGTGCCGTGGTGCCCATCGTGTCGTCGGTCATCCGTCGGTCCCGGTGCTAGTGGGCGGGGATGGCCGAGTAGGACTCGGGGCGGCGGTCCCGATAGAACTGCCAGTCGTTGCGCGCGGCGCGCACCAGCCCGAGGTCGAGGTCGCGGATCACGATCTCCTCACCGTCCTGCGACGCGACGTCGCCGACGAAGTTGCCGCGAGGATCCACGAAGTAGGAGCTGCCGTAGAACGTGACGGCGTCGTCGCCGAATTCCTCGCTCTCGGTGCCGATGCGGTTGTTCGCACCGACGAAGTACTGATTGTTGGCCGCGGCCGCGGGCTGCTCGAGTTCCCAGAGTCGATTGGACAGGCCGGGCTTGGTGGCCGAGGGGTTGAACACGATCTCGGCGCCGCCCAGACCGAACTCGCGCCATCCCTCCGGGAAGTGCCGGTCGTAGCAGATGTAGACGCCGACCTTGCCCACGGCGGTGTCGAACACCGGGTAGCCCAGATTGCCGGGCTTGAAGTAGAACTTCTCCCAGAACCGGTCGACGTTGGGGATGTGGTTCTTGCGGTACTTGCCGAGGTACCGGCCGTCGGCGTCGATCACTGCCGCGGTGTTGTAGTAGACCCCGGGCTGCTCTTCCTCGTACACCGGAAGGATCAGCACGACGCCGAGTTCTGCTGCCAGCGTGGCGAATCGCTCGGTGAGCGGCCCGGGCACCGACTGGGCGTACTCGTAGTACTTCGCGTCGGGACGGATGCCGAAGTACGGCCCGTGGAACAGTTCTTGGAAACACACGATCCGTGCACCGTCGGCGGCGGCCCGGCGGGTGAGCTCTTCGTGCTTGGCGACCATCGACTCCTCGTCTCCGGTCCACGCAACCTGCGTGATGGCCGCTCGGACGACGGTGTCGGGGGTGGTGCGGGTCATGGTCGATCCCTTTCTGGGTGTGGTTCCTGGCTTCTGGGGCGGTGATCAGGCGAGGATCACGGCGCCCGCGCGGTTGATCGCGGGGATGACGGACTTGCCGTACTCGGCGAGGGTGTGGTCCTGACCGTCGTGCTGCAGATAGAGCGCGAACTGGTCGACGCCGACCTTCCGGAGCTCCTCGAGCTTGGCCACGTGATCGTCGACGCGACCCAGAATGCAGAAGCGGTCCACGATCTCGTCGGGCACGAAGTCGGTGTGCGAGTTGCCGGCTCGGCCGTGCCCGTTGTAGTCGTAGCCGTGACGGCCCGAGATGTAGTCGGTGAGTGCGCGGGGAACGGCGCCGCTGCTGCCGTACTTGGCGACGATGTCGGCGACGTGGTTGCCCACCATGCCGCCGAACCACCGACACTGGTTGCGCTGGTGTTCGAGATCGTCGCCGACGTAGGCGGGTGCGCCGACGATGACCTTGACGTCGTCGGGATCTCGACCGGCGTCCGCGGCGGCGTTCTTGACGCGCTCGATCATCCACTTGGTGATGTCGACGTCGGCGAGCTGCAGCAGGAAGCCGTCGGCGACCTGACCACACAGCTCCAGCGCCTTGGGCCCGTAGGCGCCCACGTAGACGTCGAGTCGCGACTTGGTGGCCCACGGGATGCACACCGTGGAGCCGTTGACGTCCGTCGGTCTGCCGTTGGCGAGGTCGGAGATCACCCTGACCGCCGAGCGCAGGGCCGCCAGCGTGGCCGGCCGGCCGGACAGGGTGCGCACGGCGCTGTCACCGCGGCCGATGGAACACACCGTGCGGTTGCCGAACATGGAGTTCAGGGTCGCGTAGGTCGATGCCGTGACGGTCGCGTCCCGGCCGACCGGATTGGTGACCATGGGGCCCACCATGACTCGCCGCGTCGCGGCCAGGATCTGGCTGTGGATGACGTAGGGCTCCTGCCACAGCAGGTGCGAGTCGAACGTCCACACGTAGTCGAATCCACGGTTCTCCGCGGCCACTGCCAGCTCGACCACCCGTGATGCGGGCGGATCGGGTTGCAGCACGATCCCGAAATCCATTGCTTGCCTTCCTCGTACGGTTCGTGACTCGGCTGGGTGCTAGACCAGGTACTGGCTGAGTTCGCGCTTGACGTAGCGGCCGTGGCCGGCGCGCCCGTAATAGCTGCCGCCGTCGACGATCACCCGCCCCCGCGACATCACGGTGTCGACGTGTCCGTCGACCTCGAAGCCCTCCCACGCCGAGTGGTCCAGGTTCATGTGGTGGGTCTTGGCGCTGATGTGCGTCGTACCCTTCGGGTCGTAGATCACGACGTCGGCGTCGGCGCCGGGCTGGATCACGCCCTTCCTGCCGTACATGCCGAACATCCGCGCCGGCGTCGTCGAACAGATCTCGACCCAGCGCGGCAGGGAGATCTCACCCAGCACGACGCCCTGGTAGAGCAGGTCCATCCGATGCTCCACCGAGCCGATGCCGTTGGGGATCTTGGAGAAGTCGTCGATCCCGAGTTCCTTCTGGCCCTTCATGCAGAACGGGCAGTGATCGGTGGAGACCACCTGCAGGTCGTTGGTCCGCAGTCCCTGCCACATGTGCTGCTGGTGTCCTTCGGCGCGTGACCGCAGCGGGGTCGAGCAGACGTACTTGGCGCCCTCGAAGCCGGGTGCGCCGAGATGCTCCTCGAGCGACAGGTACAGGTACTGCGGACAGGTTTCGGCGAATACGTTGCGGCCGTTGTCCCGAGCCTCGGCGATGTGCTCGACGGCCTGCTTGGCGCTGACGTGCACGATGTAGAGCGGGGCGCCGGTGATGTCGGCCAGCATGATGGCCCGATGGGTGGCCTCGGCCTCGGCTTGCCAGGGGCGGGTCAACCCGTGGTGGTAGGGGGAGGTGTCGCCGCGGGCGATGGCCTGTTGCACCAGCACGTCGATGACGCTGCCGTTCTCGGCGTGCATCATGATCAGCGCACCGTTCTCGCTGGCGCGCTGCATCCCCCGCAGGATCTGGCCGTCGTCGGACAGGAAGACGCCCTTGTAGGCCATGAAGAACTTGAAGCTGGTGACGCCTTCGCGCACCAACTCGTCCATGGCCGCCAGCGAGGAATCGTCGACGTCGCTGAGGATTTGGTGAAAGCCGTAGTCGATGGCGCAGTTGCCGCCGGCCTTGCCGTGCCACAGCTCGTACTGGGTCAGCGGGTTCTCACCGGACTTCTGGACGGCGAAGTCGATGATGGTCGTCGTGCCGCCCCAGGCCGCCGCGCGCGTCCCGGTCTCGAACGTGTCCGAGGCGTTGGTGCCGCCGAACGGCATCTCCATGTGGGTATGCGCATCGACACCGCCGGGGATCACGTACTTGCCGGTGGCGTCGATGGTGTGGTCGGCGGTGATGCCGCCGAGCCGAGGATCGAGCAGGGCGACGATGCGCTCGCCGTCGACGAGGACGTCGGCGACGCAGGTTCCGGTGGCGTTGACGATGGTGCCGCCGCTGATCAGTGTCGTGGTCATGGGGGTGTCGTTCACTTCCGTCGTTGGTGCCGAGATGGCGATCGACCCGTGCGTCGGCGGCCGGCCGGACGAGGCGAGGAGTCCGGCGCTGTGGCCCCGATCACAACAATCTAGGTGACGAAAACTCACCGTCCTAGGACGTCTCGCACCGGAATCCCGGCCGAATCGTGTGCAGGTGCACACGGCGTGGTGTGCCGAAGCCACCCCATCCGGCCCTCCGACCGCTACGGTTGGACCTCGTGGCGATCGCATCGGGGGCGGCCGAGGGGTCGCATCGACGCTGGATGCAGCTGATCGAGAAGGTGACCGAGCAGCGCGAACGACTCGTCGACGCGTTCATGGCGCAGATCGAGGACGGCCGGCTCTACTACGAATCACGGGTGGAGAACGCCGACCTGCGCGACGGAGCCCGCACGGCCTTCACGATGCTGCTGCGGCAGTTGCATGGAGCGCCCATCACCGAGGACGACCGGCGCATCACCCGTACGCTCGGCGTGCGCCGCGCACGCCAGGGTGTCGAGTCCGAAAAGCTCACCGCCGCAATCCATCGCGACTTCTCGGTGCTGTGGGCGGCGTTGCTGGAGCTGTCCGACGACGCCGACGCCGCCGTGCTGGCCTCCCACGCCGAGGACGTGTGGCGCGTGGTCGACGGTTTCGCGGGCCGGGTTCATGCCGCGTACTTCGACGAGGTCGTCGCGATCGCGCAGGAACGCTCACTGAGCGTCCAGTCACTGCTGACGCAGCTGGTCAACGACGAATACCCGTCCGTCACGTTCATCGCCAGGGCCGGGCAGGCCCTGGGCATCCGCGAGGTCGACGGCATCTGGGTGGCCGCGGCGTTGGCCGCCGAGGGAAATCCCCTGCAGCAGTTCGCCGAACGGCTACGTCGGCGTGGACGGCTGGCCTACACCTACACCATGCGGGAGTGCATCGTGGCGGTGTGGTCGGCCGGTGAGGTGGGGCGGGACCTGGTGGGCGTCCTGGAGGGGTGCCGATCGAGCCTCGACTACGGTGACCTGCTGTCGGTGCGCTGTGGCGTCGCGCCGCTCTACCTGGGCCTGTCTCAGCTGCGCTTCGCCACCGAAGTCGCCTGTGAGATCGCGCTTTCCATGCATCCCGAGCACGACGGGCCCGCAACCATCGCCGACGTGTGGCATCTGACCGCCGGAGCCGCGCTGCAGGCGCGCCTGCCCGCGCTCGAGGAGTCGATCCGCGGACCGCTGCGGGCATGTCGGCCCGCCGAGTTGGCCGCGCTGATGGAGACCATCCGGGTGTTCGCGGACACCGGCGACGCCAGCGCCACCGCCGCCGCCCTGTTCTGTCATCGCAACACGGTGATGAAGCGCATCCGCAGGCTCAAGGAACTGACGGGTCTGGACATGACCGTGCCCAAGGACTCTGCGCGCGTCCTGGTGGTGCTGGCCTCGGAGTTGGCGGCCATCAACCCGGCGTCGCCAGGTCCGGCTTCGACTCCTGGCTAGCGGCAACCGCACTCGCGCAGAGCCACCGCAACGGCGTCGAGCGCCGGCTTCGCCACCTCCGAGGGCGTGCCGTTCGACATCAGCGTGAAGACCAGGACGCGACCGTCGACGTCGGTGACCATGCCGGCCAACGCGTTGACGCCGTCGAGGGTGCCGGTCTTGCCCCGCACCCATCCGGCGCCCGGCGACGGGCTGACGAACCGGTCCCACAGCGTGCCCGATCCGCCGCCGACGGCCAGGTCGTCGACCATCGGCCGCAGCTTCTCGGCGTGCGTGCCGTCACCGGTGACGGCGAGCAGTACCTCGTCGATCAGGCGGGCCGGCAGCCGATCGTCCGTCGACAGACCGCTGACGTCGGACAGGCGCACGCCCGCGGTGTCGAAACCGGCCTCGGCCAGGGTGTCGGTGACCGCGGCGACCGCGCCGCCGAACGTCTCGGGTTCGTCTCGCGCTGCGGCGATCTCCAGGCCGATGGTCTCGGCGGTCACGTCGTCGGAGACCACCATCATGTAGTGCAGCCGGGTGCTCAGCGGCGCCGAGTGCACCGTCGCCAACGCATCGGCACCGGGGGGAGCGGTCCCGATGGTGACGGTGGCCGGGTCGACGCCGAGTCGCTGCGCCAGGGTGCGCCCGGCGTCGAGCGCCGGGGTGGCGCTGCGGGGGGAGTAGTCCTGGGTGGGATTCAGTCGGCCGCCGTCGAGCATGACCGCCTCGATCGGCGCGATGCTGCCCCCGGGGATGTCCACCGGGTTCCAGCCCGAGGCCAAGGTGGGTCCGGGGAAGCGGGAGGCGTCCACGACCACGCTGGTGACGCTGCGGCCCGATGCGCGCACCTGGTCGACCAGGTCGTCGAGCCGTGCGGCGCCCGGGTAGTAGCCCTGGCTGCCGGGCGGCTGCGCGGTGATGGTGGCGTCACCGCCACCGACCAGCACCACCTGCCCGGGCGTCGCGCCCGCGACGACGGTGGTGCTGAGTCGCTGGTCCATCGGCAGGGTGAGCAGGGCGGCGGCAGCCGTGAGCACCTTGGCGACCGAACCCGGCGCCTGCGCGACGTCCGGGTCACGCGACCACAGCGACGTCCCCGTCAGCGCGTCGGCGACGCGGCCGGTCAGGGTGCCCAGATCGGGGTTGTTCAGGACCGGCGCGAGTGCGGAGGCCAGCCCGGCGGGCGTCGGTCGTGGCGCGTCGGACGGCACCGGTGCCAGCGGGTCGGCGACCACCGCGGCGGGTTGGGCAGCAGCGGCCGCGGCCGGTTCGGCGCGCCCGAACAGGTCGCCCCGGGAGGCCGCCACCGTCACCAGGGCGGCCACGACCGCGGCTACCACGACGACGGCCGCCACGGCCGCGAGCACACCGGAACGCCGCGAAGTCACGCCCGATTGTCGCGTATGACCGATCGGTCGCCGGCGTGTGGTCGGATTCGTCGGGCCCGCGCCGGGGTCAGCCCCACTCGTGGTTCATCGCACGGGAGTCCAGGGTGGCCGACGCGGACGTCTCGACGCGTCGCGGCGCGCCCGAGATCACGATCAAGATGAGGGCCAGGCCCGCCGTGACGGCGCCGCCGACGAAGATCGTGATGAACGCGGCCTCGTGCGGTTGTCCCGACGGGCCCGTCGCGTGGCCGAGCAACACGGCCACCAAGGCAGCGGCCACCGAGCTGCCCAGGGTTCTGGCGATCGCGTTGACACTGGTCGCGACGCCCGTCTCGGGTCCGCTGACCTCACTGACCACCAGCGCCGGCAGGGCGCCGTAGGCCAGGCTGATGTAGGCGTTGGTGATGACGCCCGCGGTGATCACCTGCCACGGCTGGTCATGGGCCACGGCGAGCCACGCGAAGCCGGCCACACCTGCCAGTGCTCCCACCCCCAGCACCGTCCGCGCCCCGAAGCGGTCGATGAACCTGCCGCTCAGCGTCGCGGTGACGAAGCCGGCGAGCGCGCCGGGCAGGAGGAACACCAGGCTGGCGCGCAGCACGGTCGCCCCGAAGCCGTAGCCGGCGACCTCGCGATCGGCCTGGACGAACTGCGTGAGGCCCAGGAACCCGAAGTAGAGGCCCATGCCGACGAACACCGTCGCGACGTTGGTGAGCAGGACCGCCCGACGGGTCAGCATCGTGGTCGAGACCAGTGGGTGGTCCTGACGGCGCTCCCAGAACCACCACGCCACGAGCACCACCACCGTCGTCACCGCCGCGGCGATGGTGATGGGGCTGGTCCACCCCCACGCATTGCCCTGCGTGATCACCAGCAGCAAGGCCGACAGGCCGATCGCCAGGCCGCCGGCGCCCAGCCAGTCGATGGTGCCGTCGCCGGACCGGCCGCGTGACGGCACGATCACCAGGGCCACCCCGATGACGACGGCGGTGAACCCGGTCGTCAGCCAGAACACCCGGTGATATCCCGCGCCCGGATCGCTCATCAGCAGCCCGGTGACCACCAGTCCGGCCCCGCCGCCGAAGCCCAGCGCCCCCGACAGCACCGCCAGTGCGCCGACGACCCGGCCCTCCGGTAGCTCGTCGCGCAGGATCGCGACGCAGATGGGGTACAGCGCGTAGGACACGCCCTGGAGCACGCGCGCCAGAATCAGCAGGGGCAGCGACGTGGTGAGTGCGGCGAGGACGGAACCGGCGAGCACCACCAGCAGCACCCCGAGCAGCACGTGCTTCTTGTCCAACACGTCGGCGAGCCTGCCGATCAGCGGCGTCGCGGCCGCCGCGGCGAGCAGGTTCGCGGTGACGGCCCAGCTGACGGCCAGCAGCGATGCGTCGAGTTGGTGGGCGACGATGCCCAGGATGGGCACGACGGCGGTCTGCAGGACGGCGACCGTCAGTGCGACCAGGCTCAGGCCTGCGATCAGCGGGCCGGACCTCGGGTGCTGCAAGCCGATGTCGGCCACGATCTCGACGTCCTTCCGTTGAACCGTTCGCCACGCTAACCATGTCGAGCCGCAACCGTCGAATCGCGCGCCGCGACGTCCGCCAGACGCGTGAAGGACGATGCGTGAAGGACGATGCGTGAAGGACTAGGCTGGGCCGGGTGGCAGCCCGTAGGTTCTTCCTCGAATGGCCGGTGCTCCGGCAGCTCCGCTCCGGTGACGTCCTGGGCCGCGGCCCGGCGGTGACGTCAGCCCACACCCGTGCGGTCACCCCGCGCACGGCGACGGCCGATCGCGTCGTCCAGAGCGTGTGCCCCTACTGCGCCGTCGGGTGCGGTCAGCGCGTGTACGTCAAGGACGAGCGCGTCGTCCAGATCGAGGGTGATCCGGATTCCCCGATCTCGCGAGGGCGGTTGTGCCCCAAGGGGTCTGCCAGTGAGCAGCTCGTCAACTCGCCGGGCAGGCAGATCCACATGCTCTACCGGGCGCCGGGGGCGAGCGACTGGCAGCGGATGGACGTCGACAAGGCCATCGACATGATCGCCGATCGCTTCCTCGACGCGCGCCGCAACGCCTGGCAGGAGATCGACGAGAAGGGCAACCTGCTGCGCCGCACGATGGGCATCGCGGCCCTGGGCGGTGCGACGCTCGACAACGAAGAGAACTACGTCATCAAGAAGTTGTTCACCGCTGCCGGCGCCGTGCAGATCGAGAACCAAGCTCGGATTTGACACTCCGCCACGGTTCCCGGTCTGGGAACCTCGTTCGGCCGCGGCGGCGCCACCCAGTCCCTGCAGGACATGGCCAATGCGGATTGCATCGTCATCCAGGGTTCGAACATGGCCGAGTGCCACCCGGTGGGTTTCCAGTGGGTTGAGGAAGCACGCAGGCGCGGCGCCCGGATCATCCACGTCGACCCGCGGTTCACGCGCACCTCGGCGGTGAGCGACAAGCACATCCCGATTCGCGCGGGGTCCGACGTGGTGCTGCTCGGCGCCCTGATCAACCACGTGCTCACCAACGACCTGTGGTTCAAGGAGTACGTCGTCGCGTACACCAACGCCGCGACGCTGATCAACGAGGACTTCAGGGACACCGAGGATCTGGGCGGGGTGTTCTCCGGGTACGACCCGAAGACGGGTCGCTACGACACGTCCAGCTGGGCCTATCAGGAGGAGGGCGGCGGCGAGGTCGAGGCGCCCGGTCACGACGAGGAGGCCACCGAGGCCGCAGAACACGCGCTCGGGCACAGCTTCGGCGAAGGCGGCCCCGCGTTGGAGCACGCCAGGGTGAAGCGGGACGAGACGCTTCGAGATCCGCAGACCGTGTTCCAGATCCTCAAGCGGCACTACGCGCGCTATACGCCGGAGATGGTGCGCGACGCCTGCGGCATCTCGCTGGAGGACTTCCGCTATCTCGCGGACTCCATCGTGGCCAACTCGGGTCGCGAGCGCACCACGTGCTTCGCCTACGCGGTGGGCTGGACGCAGCACACCCTGGGCGCTCAATTCATCCGCACCGCAACCATCTTGCAGCTGCTGATGGGCAACGTGGGACGGCCCGGCGCAGGCATCATGGCGCTGCGGGGGCATGCCAGCATTCAGGGTTCGACGGACATCCCGACGCTGTTCAACCTGCTTCCGGGCTATCTGCCGATGCCGAAGGCAGGCACTCACGACACGTTGGCCGAGTACCTCGACGCGGTGGGATCGAAGCAGCAGAAGGGTTTCTGGGCGAACGCCGACGCCTACACCGTCAGCCTGTTGAAGGCGTGGTGGGGCGATGCCGCCCGCGAGGACAACGACTGGGCGTATGACTACCTGCCCCGGCTCACCGGGCCGCACGGGACGTACCAGACGGTGATGTCGATGCTCGACGACGAGGTCGAGGGGTACTTCCTGCTCGGCCAGAACCCGGCCGTCGGGTCGGCCCACGGCCCCATGCAGCGCATGGGCATGTCCCACCTGAAGTGGTTGGTGGTTCGGGATCTCAACATGATCGAGTCCGCCACCTGGTGGAAGGACGGGCCGGAGATCGCCTCCGGGGAGTTGAAGACCGAGGACATCCAGACCGAGGTGTTCTTCTTCCCGGCCGCCACGCACGTCGAGAAGGCGGGAACGTTCACGCAGACGCAGCGCATGCTGCAGTGGCGGCACCAGGCGGTGCAACCGCCGGGCGACTGCCAGAGCGAGCTGCAGTTCTTCGTCGAGCTGGGCAACCGCATCCGCGCGCGGCTGGCCGATTCCACGGATCCACGGGACCGGCCGTTGCTCGACCTCACCTGGGACTATCCCCTCGACGCGCACGGTGAGCCCAGTTCGGAGGCCGTGCTGGCGGAGATCAACGGGTTCCACCTCACCGGCGACGCGGCGGGAACCCCGCTGTCGTCGTTCAACGAGATGAGGGCCGACGGGTCGACGTCGGGCGGATGTTGGATCTATACCGGCGTGTTCGCCGACGGCGTCAATCAGTCGGCTCGCCGGGTGCCGCACGGTGGCCCCACCCCGAGCCAGCGGGAATGGGGTTGGGTGTGGCCCGCCGACCGGCGGATCCTCTACAACCGGGCGTCGGCCGACCCGGACGGCAAGCCGTGGAGCGAACGCAAGCGTTACGTGTGGTGGGACGAGGACCAGCAGCGCTGGGTCGGTGACGACGTTCCCGACTTCCCCGTCGACCGCGCTCCCGGTGCGCGTCCCGGTCCGGAGGTCGGGGGACCGGCGGCGCTGGCCGGCGACGACGCCTTCATCATGCAGGCCGACGGCAAGGGGTGGCTGTTCGCGCCGAAGGGCATGCTGGACGGGCCGCTGCCCACGCATTACGAACCGCAGGAGTCGCCGGTCGCCAACGCGCTGTACCCGCAGCAGCAGAACCCGGCGCGGATCACGTTCCCGCGCAAGGACAATCTGAGTGCGCCGAGCGCCGGGGAGCCCGGCGCGGACGTATACCCCTACGTGTTCACGACCTACCGCCTCACCGAGCACCACACGGCGGGCGGGATGAGCCGCTGGCTGCCCTATCTCGCCGAACTGCAACCGGAGATGTTCTGCGAGGTCTCACCGGAGCTGGCTGCCGAGCGCGGGCTGGAACCGTACGGCTGGGCGACGATCGTCTCGCCGCGGGCGGCCATCGAGGCCCGTGTGCTGGTGACCCACCGCATGACGCCGCTGCGGGTCGGCGGCCACACGGTGCACCAGATCGGCCTGCCCTATCACTGGGGTGTGGGCGGCGACGCCGTGGTGAGCGGGGACGCGGCCAACGACCTGCTGGGCGTGACGCTGGATCCCAACGTGCAGATCCAGGAGTCCAAGGCCGGGTCGTGCGACATCCGGCCCGGTCGCCGGCCGCAGGGTGCGGCACTGTTGCGGTTGATCGAGGAGTATCAGTCCCGCGCCGGGGTCACCACCGAGACCGGCAACGCCCACATGACCGATTCGACCTTGGAGGGCTGATGGGCCAGCTGGCCGGTCCCACCGATCCCACCGGCGACGCACGGTGGGCGAATCCCCAACCGCGCAAGGGGTTCTTCACCGATACCTCGATCTGCATCGGCTGCAAGGCCTGTGAGGTGGCCTGCAAGGAGTGGAACCGCAATCCGCTCGACGGCAACCTGGAGATCCTGGGCTCGTCGTACGACAACACCGGCGAGCTGGGGGCGAGTACCTGGCGGCACGTGGCGTTCATCGAGCAGGGCCGGGACCGCATCGAGGAGGCCCGCCGCAGCGGTGCGACGCTGACCAGCCTGGGCATGCCGACCGTGGGAGCACCGTCCGACGCGCATGCCGCGGGTTCGGCGATCCCGGGCCCGCCGGGTCCCGACACGACACCGCCGGACACCCCTGAGTTCCGTTGGCTGATGGCCTCGGACGTGTGCAAGCACTGCACGCACGCGGGATGCCTCGACGTCTGCCCGACCGGCGCGCTGTTCCGCACCGAGTTCGGCACCGTCGTGGTGCAACACGACGTGTGCAACGGCTGCGGGACGTGCGTGGCGGGATGCCCGTTCGGCGTCGTGGAGCGGCGTCCCGACGGGACGTTCGAGACGCCGGCGTCACGCGACGACCGCCCGGTGGAGAAGCCGGTGACCGGCGTCGCCCAGAAGTGCACGCTGTGTTACGACCGGCTGCTGGAGGACCAGACGCCTGCCTGCGCGCAGACGTGCCCCACGACGTCGATCACGTTCGGCAACCACGACGACCTGGTGGTCGCGGCACGCGAGCGTGTCGCCCAACTGCACGCGCGCGGCATGACCGAGGCTCGGCTCTACGGCGCCAACGAGTTCGACGGCGTCGGTGGCACGGGGTCGATCTTCCTGCTGCTCGACGAACCAGAGGTCTACGGCCTGCCGCCGGACCCCCGGGTGCCGACGGCGGACCTGGTCACGATGTTCAAGCGCGCCGTCGTCGCCGGTGCCGGGATGGCCGCCGCCGCCGCGGTCGCCTTCTGGACGGCGCGGTAGTGAGCACCAGCGAATTCGACGGACTGCGACCGCCCGACGAGGGGGGCCGCAGGCGACGCGGGGACAGGCGTTCGGGCGGCAAGCGCTCGGGTGGTTGGCGCCGCCGGGGCGGTGACGGGTCCCGCGAGATGCCGATGGTGCCCGACGTGGAGTTCACCTCGTACTACGGGCGGCCGGTGGTCAAGCCGGCACCGTGGGGTCACGAGGTGGGTGCCTACCTGTTCCTCGGCGGGGTCGCTGCGGGCTCCGGTCTGCTGGCCGCGGGTGCGCAGCTCACGGGCCGAGACACGTTGCGCCGCAACGCTCGACTGTCCGGGCTCGGAGCGGTGACGCTGAGCGCCGCCGCGCTGGTCGCCGACCTGGGCAGGCCCGAGCGCTTCGTCAACATGCTGCGCACGTTCAAGCTCACGTCGCCGATGAGCGTGGGCTCGTGGATCCTGTCGGCGTTCAGCGCGGGCATCGGGGTGGCCGCCGTCGCCGAGATCGACCGGATGACCGGCGAGCGCCTACCGCTCGGACCGCTGCGTCGGGTGCTGCAGGCGCTCGAGGGGCCGGCCGGCCTGGAGGCGGCGGTGTTCGCCCCGCCACTTGGGGTCTACACCGCGGTGCTGTTGGCCGACACCGCGACGCCGACGTGGAACGCCGCGCACGAGGATCTGCCGTTCGTGTTCGCGAGTTCGGCGAGCCTGGCCGCGTCGGGGCTGGCGATGATCACCACGCCGGTGGCCGAGACCGGACCGGCGCGCCGGCTCGCCGTGCTGGGCGTCGTCGGCGACGTCGTGGCCACCAAGGTGATGGAACGGCGCATGGACCCGGTGGCGGCCGAGCCGCTGCATCACGGCGCACCGGGGCGCATGATGCGGTGGAGCGAACGGCTGGCGATCGCCGGGGGAGTGGGCGCGTTGTGCGGCGGCCACCGCCGCGACGTGGCGGTGGTGTCGGGTCTGGCGCTGCTCGGGGCCTCGGTGTTGACGCGCTTCGGCGTCTTCGAGGCCGGTCTGCACTCGGCGACCGATCCGCGCTACACGATCGAACCGCAGAAGCGCAGGCTGGCGGCACGGCGCGCGGCCGGCGTCGTCGACGACTCGATCACGACGGTCGAGTAGCGCTACCGCACCTCGATGCCGCTGCCGGCGACGACGTGACCGATGACGGGGTGCCCGGGCAGTTCGCCGACCACCAGCAGCCCGCCGGAGGTCTGCGCGTCGGCGAGCAGCAGCAGGTCGTCCTCGGCGACGTCGGACGCGGGGCGCAGGTGCGGCCGGACCCAGTCGAGGTTGCGTCGGGTTCCTCCGGAGACGAAGCCGTCCCGCAGTGCATCGCGTGCCTCGTCGAGCACGGGCACCGACGCGCGATCGAGCACGGCGCCCACGCCCGAGGCTCGGCACATCTTGTGCAGGTGCCCGAGCAGCCCGAATCCCGTGACGTCGGTGGCCGCGCGCGCCCCGGCGGCGAGCGCCAGCTCACTGGCGTCGCGGTTGAGCCGGGTCATGGTGGCGATGGCCGCCTCGGAGACGTCGCCCGTCTGCTTGTGGCGGTTGTTCAACAGGCCGGTGCCCAGCGGCTTGGTCAGCGTCAGCGGCCGCCCGGCCTCGGCGGCGTCGTTGCGCAGGAGGCGCTCCGGATCGGCGACACCGGTGACGGCCATGCCGTACTTGGGTTCGGGATCGTCGATGGAGTGCCCGCCGATGACGGGACAGCCGGCGTCCGTGGCGACGGCCAGGCCGCCGCGCAGCACCTCGGTGAGCATGTCCATGGGCAGCACCTCGCGTGGCCATCCCACCAGGTTGATGGCCACGACCGGCCGCCCGCCCATCGCGTAGACGTCCGACAGCGCGTTGGCCGCCGCGATGCGGCCCCAGTCGTAGGGGTCGTCGCACACCGGCGTGAAGAAGTCGGCCGTCGAGAGGATCGCGAGGTCGCCGACGCGGACGGCCGCGGCATCGTCACCGTCGTCCAAACCCACCAGCACGTCGCCACTGGTCTGGCCGGTGAGCCCGCGGACCGCCTCCTCGAGTTCTCCGGGCGGGATCTTGCAGGCGCAGCCCCCACCGTGGGCGTAGCTGGTCAGTCGTCGGGTTTGGGTCACCCCTCGACTGTAGGCCGACGCAGGGTGGCAAGATCTCCGCCTGGAGGCGTCAGGGTTCCTGGTGGTCCCCCCGGTCTTCAAAACCGGTGAGGCCGAGTATCTCGGTCTGGCGGGTTCGATTCCCGTCCGCCTCCGCCAACGTCAGACCGAGGAGGGACGTGACCGAGCCGGACCCACGGCGGCTGATCCCCCGAACCGATCAGCTCTTGGCGCTGCCCGAGGTGGAGGCGGCTCGACATCGCCTCGGCAGCACGATCATTCGCGAGATCGTGACCGACTGTCAGCAGCGCGCCCGGCGTGGGGAGATCATGCCGGACGAGGTGGCCGGGGCCGTGGCCGCCGCGGTGACCGCACATCGCGCCACCTCGTTGCGGCCGGTCCTCAACGCCACCGGGGTGGTGGTGCACACCAATCTGGGGCGTGCCCCGCTCTCGCCGAGCGTCGTGGCGGCCCTGGTCGACGCGAGCGGGTACGTCGACGTGGAACTCGACCTGGTGGGCGGCGCACGTTCCCAGCGCGGCGTCGCGGCCCGGCGCGCGTTGCTCGCGGCGTGTCCGGCCGCGGAGGACGCGCTGGTGGTCAACAACGGCGCCGCGGCCCTGGTGTTGGCGACGACGGCGCTGGCAGGCGGCCGCGAGGTCGTGGTGAGCCGCGGCGAACTCATCGAGATCGGCGCGGGGTTCCGCCTGCCCGATCTGATCGCCTCGACCGGGGCCAGGTTGCGCGAGGTCGGCACCACCAATCGCACGCATCTGCGCGACTATGCCGAGGCGATCGGTCCCGAGACCGGTTGCGTGCTGAAGGTGCATCCGAGCAACTTCCGCGTCGAGGGGTTCACCGCGGCCGTCGGTGTGACCGAGCTGCGGGAAGTGACCGGCGCGCACGGGGTTCCGCTGGTGTCGGACCTCGGGAGCGGGCTGCTCGCGCCCGACGCCCTGCTGCCGGGCGAACCGGACGCCGCCACGTCGCTGTCGGCGGGCGCCGACGTCGTGACGGCAAGTGGCGACAAGCTTCTCGGCGGCCCGCAGGCCGGCATCGTGTTGGGCCGCGCCGACCTGGTGTCGAGGATGGCGGGCCATCCGCTCGCCCGCGCGGTACGGGCCGACAAGCTGACGCTGGCAGCCATCGAGGCCACGGTGGTCGCGGGTACGTCACTGGTCACCGAGGCGGTGCACGCGGCGCCGGAGACCTTGCGTGCGCGAGCCGAGCGACTCGCAGCCGCGGTGGGTGCCGACGTGGTGGCGCACGACGGACGCGTCGGCGGCGGGGGAGCGCCGGGCGTTCCGCTGCCCGGATGGGCGGTTCGTCTGGACGAGGCGGTGGCGGTGCACCTGCGCACCGGTGATCCCGCCGTGGTGCCGCGCGTGCACGAGGGGGCGTGCCTGGTCGACCTGCGCTGTGTGCCCGAGGTCGACGACCAACGGCTGCTCGAGGCCGTGCGGACGGCTCTGCGCGCCGTCGACGCATGAGTGCACCGTCGTTCGTGGTCGCGACGGCGGGTCACGTCGACCACGGCAAGAGCACGCTGATCCGGGCGCTCACCGGCATCGAGCCCGACCGCTGGGAGGAGGAACGCCGCCGCGGTCTGACCATCGACCTCGGGTTCGCGTGGACCACGTTGCCGTCGGGGCGTGACGTGGCGTTCGTCGACGTGCCCGGACACCTTCGGTTCCTGGGCAATACGCTGACCGGCCTGGGTCCCGTGCCGGTGGTGTGTTTCGTGGTCGCCGTCGACGAGGGGTGGCGCGCACAGTCCGGCGACCATCGCGACGCGCTGGCCGCGTTGGGAATCCGCCATGGCCTCATCGTGCTGAGCCGCGCCGACCGGGCGCCGCACCGTAGTGCCGAGGTGCTCGAGCAGGTGCGTGCCGAACTCGCGGGGACCGGGCTCGCCGATGCTCCCGCCGTGGTGGTGTCGGCGGTGACCGGTGCCGGCCTCGACGAGCTGCGCGGTGCGCTGGACTCGGTGCTGGACACCGTCCCGGATCCGGAACCCGCTGCGCGACTTCGGGTGTGGATCGATCGGTCGTTCACGATCACCGGTGCGGGCACCGTGGTGACGGGCACGCTGGCGGCGGGCACCGTGACCCGTGGCGATCCGTTGGAGGTGCTGGGTGCCGATGGCGACGCGCGCCGGGTGGTGGTGCGCGGGTTGCAGACGCACGGGGACGCCGAGACGGTGCTGCGTCCGGTCACGCGGGTGGCGCTGAACCTGCGGGGGATCTCCCACGACGAGGTGCGACGGGGCGATGCGTTGGTCTCGCCCGGCGCGTGGCCGCTGACCACCGCGCTGGACGTGCGTCGCATGACCGGCGGGTCGCTTCGTGACGTTCCGGGCCGGGTCGTCGTGCACGTCGGTACCGCCGCGGTGCACTGCGGCCTCCGGCCGTTCGACGACGATCACGCCCGGCTCGTGCTCGACCGCGCGCTGCCGGTGGTCCATGGCGATCGACTGGTGGTGCGCGACCCCGGCAGCCGCCGCATCGTCGGGGGCGTGCTGGTGCTCGACGCCGAACCCCCTGCGCTGCGACGGCGCGGCGACGGGGCGCGCCGGACGAAGGCGCTGACCCGGATGGGCGCGACGGCGGACCCGCTGGGGGAGGTCGCGCGCCGCGGTGCGGTACGCGTCGAGCACCTCCGTCGGCTGGGCATCGTCTCCGCAGGCGCGACGGCGCCGGACGGAGTGCGCGACGTCGACGGGTGGTGGGTACACGCGTCGACCCAGGCTGCGTGGCAGGAGCGGTTGCGCGCCGCCGTCGACGCGCAGCTACAGCGAGATCCCCTCGCGGACGGCATCTCCCGCGGGGCGGCGCGGGATCTGTTGGCGCTGCCCGACGACGCCCTGCTCGACGCCGTGGTCCGCGGCGCGGGGTTGGACGCGGCGTCGGGGCGGGTGCGCCGACCGGGCGCCCGC